>NZ_RCMC01000187.1 GCF_011319475.1 Candidatus Nitrosotalea sp. FS | reverse complement strand
CTCAGTATTTGACTTAAGAAACGGTGTACTACAATCAGACAAATCTGTTTACATCATAGGTTCAGACATGATTCTCACACTCGTGGAACCAGATCTGAACTTAGATTCTCAATCTGCTGAAACACTACCGTTGGATNTCATAGGTTCAGACATGATTCTCACACTCGTGGAACCAGACTTTAACCTAGATTCACAGACTGCTGATACTCTACCATTAGACTTGATTGAATGGGATTCCCACGCATTCAAGAATACAATGGGACAGCTTGGTGGACAGGCATCTGCATTTGATGCAAAGCCATCTGCCTTTGTAGAGACCGGTAAAGACACAGGTATCTTCCAATCTGTAATCAAGATTCCAAAATCACTTAACGGAAACTTGCTAGAGAGAGGAGAACAGATCCACTTAGAATACACTGACTGGGGTCCAGCAGGTTCCAAGGTAGTAGGTGCAAACAACCAAGATATACAGTTGACCATCTACACATCAAACTTTGGAGCAACAGTTGAACTCGATCAGAAAGTATACACCTGGACTGACCGTGTCTACATTACCGTAGTCGCACCAGACCACAACTTTGATCCAAACCTTATCGACACCATTNTTGAGACTGGAGTCGACACAGGCATCTTCACTGGATATGTCATCCTACAAGGTGACAAGTCCATCAAGGATTCAGGCGGAGTTGATGGTTCAGGCTTACAGCCAGTAGGAGTTCAAGGTGTAGTCTCTGGTACAGGTCCAACAGATGGATTCTTACCAGCAACCGAACAAGATGGTGTATCAGTATCATTTGAATTCACAAGAGATCAAGTGNGATTCTTACCAGCAACCGAACAAGATGGTGTATCAGTATCGTTTGAATTCACAAGAGATCAAACAGTTACTGGCTCTGCACTCATCCGCTGGAACATCGGTGAGATCAAGTGGTTAGAGGCAAGCTACCCAGCCAACGGCCAGGGAGTATTGCAAATAGTTGACCCAGACATGAACCTTAATCCAAAGGCAGTTGACAAGTTCGACACCAACGTATGGTCTGACTCTGACTCAGGTGGCATCAAGCTCACCATGACAGAGACTGGCGAAGCAACAGGTATCTTCCAAGGTACAGTGTACTTTACCACAAACTTCCAGTCATCTGGAAACAGATTGCACGTTGCTGAAGGTGACACCGTAACAGGTGAATACCGAGATAGAACATTGCCACCGCCATACACACCAAATGATCAATTGAGATTGACATCGACAACATTCATTGGAACAATAGTGCCACCACTCGAAAGAGCACCGGCATCTAACCCAAGAGTAGTTGATTCGTTTGGCAATGCAATTACTGGTGCAGTGAAGACAGGCCAGCAGATACAAATTACTGCTGACTTGACAAACGGCCAGGACAGAGATCAACCATTTGCATACTTGGTACAAATACAAGATGCTAACGGGGTGACCGTATCATTATCTTGGATCACAGGTACATTGACTGCAGGTCAATCGCTCAATCCGGCACAATCTTGGACTCCAAGTGCATCTGGCACATACACTGCTCAAATCTTTGTATGGCAGAGCATTGACAATCCAAACGCATTGTCGCCGCCTTTGACAACTACAATCAACGTAGCATAGACTAGTCGAAACCAAAACTAACTTTCCCTCTTTTTCCTTTTTATCTTAAAAAAACTCCTAACGTAAGTTATGAAATAGTTTTTCAATTTCAAAAATTCATAATCTAAACTAGTAAGATTTCAAAGTACGTGTTTTACATCTACTATATTCTATAAGAACAAATACCTGATGCAAATTCAAATTTGTGGGAATTGTGTCTGATTGTATAACTTGAGACTCGGCATTTTTTGTCTGGCAGGTTTGTGTATCGTAGGTCTATTTTTCTGTTATAATGCATATGGACAATCAACTACATATGATGTTCCAAACAATCCTGGGGATTATCTTACTGTAGTATCAAATACCGAAGGAAATGAGCAGACCTTGCACTTGCCATTAAAAGAATTTCTCTTCAATGTAACTCCACATGATGACGCAAGTGGAAATTTGGTATCACTGTCTTTAGAATTAAAACCCGAACTAAATAATTTGTATAAAGATATTGGATTATTTGATAAACCACGCGATATTGTTTTCATCTATCCAAGTTTTACACAAGCCGCATATGGCAAAAATGGATTTTATGATTTCTATAACAACAAGTGCGATACAACATGCCTGACAGTACCAATTCCTACCGGAATACATGGTTCCCAGTCCTCAAGTATTGCTGGCGCATGGGCTTTGAAGTTACTAAATTATCCTTATCTAAAAGATGAGGATGTAGACAAAAATCCTGATATTTTAAAACAGTACAAGAGAGTTATTGTTTTACATAATGAATATGTGACAAAGAAAGAGTTTGATGCTATTACCAGTCATCCTGATGTATTATTTTTGTATCCAAACGCGCTTTACGCAGAGGTCAAAACAAACTATGATGATAATACCATAACTTTGGTCCAAGGTCATGGGTACCCAAATTCAAGCATGAAAAATGGATTTGGTTGGAAGTATGATAATTCAAAATTTGAATATCGTGTAGACTGTAATAACTGGAATTTTTACAAGCAAGATAACTATACACTGTTGAATTGTTATCCTGAATACAAAATTCTTTATACTGAACAATTACTGCGTTCTTTGCAAAGCGTTTCTCCTGCAGATCTGCTAGATGATATAAACAACTGGTTAAGATATCCATCTGACCAATCAGCTATATCTGAACTGTTGGTTGATTATGATGTTAAAGGAACCCATGTTCCGCATTGGGTCAAAAATCCTGCAATTGCTGTTATTGCTGGTGATATCGACAAAACCGAATTTGCACACCTAATACAATATTTATCTGACAAAAACATGTTATCTTAATTTTGGTACCACAAACTAGAACAATAAAAAAGATGATCCTTTCATTTATCATATATTACAGATCGNATTATGCGTATCTAAAAGATGAAGATGTAGACAAAAATCCTGATGTCTTAAAACAATTCAAGAAAGTAATAGTCCTACATAATGAATATGTAACAAAGAAAGAGTTTGATGCAATAACTAGTCATCCCAATGTTGTCTTTCTGTACCCAAATGCACTTTACGCTGAAGTAAATACAAACTATGATACCAATACAATAACTCTAGTTCAGGGTCATGGTTATCCTGATTCAAGTTTCAAAAATGGTTTTAATTGGAATGCTGATAACTCACGATACGAGTATGATGTGGATTGCCCAAATTGGTATTTCTACAAAAGGGACAACTATACGATGCTAAACTGTTATCCAGAGTATGAGATTCTAGTTGATGAGCAATTACTAAGATCCTTATCATCTGTAGATCCCTCTAGTCTACTTGATGATCTTAATAACTGGTTAAGATATCCAAATGATCCGTCTACTATTACTGGCTTGTTAGATGATTATGACATTAAAGGAAAACACATCCCAAGCTGGGTTCGTAATGTTGCCCCTTTGGTTATGGGTGACCAGATTGCCAAAACAGATTTTGATCATCTGATGCAATATCTATCTGACAAAAATCTGTTAAATTAATTTTGGTACAACAAACTAGAACAATAAAAAAGATGATTTCTACATTTACCATATGTTATAAAATCTAAAAATAAACTCGATCGCTGGCAATCTACAAAACGCTTAAATAGAAAATTAAATCCACGACAAATCAGCAAATGAAGAAAATCATTGCTGTTTCAATTATTGCATTAATAGCATTAGCCCTTGTTCCCCAAGTACACTTTGCACACGCACAAGAAAAGTCTGCAAAGCAATACATCAACCTGAGAGCAGAGGTCTGGAACGAGTTCTTTAGAATGACAACTGCTGCATTTACCGTAGGTGCAGTGGTTTCAGGTACCATGATCTGGCTTNNNTCTGGCTTGTCTGGAGATTCAGAGAGTCTCATCCAAAGAACCAAACCCCTACAAGATGGGAAAAACTCGATGACCCAACAACTGGCAACTATGAAAAAGAGGAGGGCCATTAGGTATGGGTCATGATACAGCAGAATGGGTATTCATTGGTGTAGTTATTGCAATTCTAGTATACGTCGGTGTTGATTCTTGGATTGTCCAAAAGGAAGTAGAAGAGGTTCCAGCAGATGCTGAAACCATCAAGGTTACAGGACAGCAATGGTTCTGGAGCTTTGAACATGCAGATGGTACCAAGGAAATAAGCACACTCCACCTGAAGAAGGGGCACGCGTATAACTTTGAGATTTATTCAAAAGATGTAATGCACTCTTTTAACATTCCAGACTGGGTAGTCTTTGAAGATGCAGTGCCAGGACACGTAAACCATGCATGGTTTGCACCTGATCAAACAGGAGAGTTCCCAATCCAATGCAGAGAATATTGTGGATTACTACATTACAACATGAGAGGTTCACTAGTAGTGGAGGATTCACCTTGACAATTATCAAAAACGTTTTATTTGCAACAATTTCAAATAAAGTAGAGGAAATCTCATGGTTCTAGAATTAAAGAAGCCCCGTCCAGTTTGGCAAATAATGTTCTCTACACATCACACCGATGTGGGTTTGTTGTATACCATTACAGGCCTTGCATTCTTGTTTATGGCAGGAGTCTTGGCAATGATGATAAGAACACACTTGTTCTTCCCAGGTCAGAACTTTCTAATCTCTGATTCTGTGACCTTTAACAGAATATTCACAGTTCACGGTCTAACCATGTTATTCTTGTTTGCACTTCCAGTTGCCAACGGAGTTGGTAACTATCTAGTACCACTCATGGTCAGATACAAGGACATGGCATATCCAAAACTAAATGCAATAGCATTTTGGATGAACCCAGTCGGCGGTGTATTGCTATGGCTTGGATTCTCAGATACATCGTGGGTGTCATATGCACCATATTCAGTTATTCGAGCACCAGGACCTGCTGCAGACATGATGATATTTGGCCTCAAAATTTTAGGCATCTCATCAATACTGTCTTCAATTAATTTCGTAGTTACGATTCTAAAATGCAAGCATCCAGACTTGCCATTGCGCAAGGTTCCACTCTTTGCATGGTCCNCCCTGATGACAATTGTTGCAATGCCATCTTATGCAGCAGCACTCATCATGTTGCTTACCGACAGACTTGGAGTATCAGGCTTCTTCAACCCCTCACTGGGAGGAGACCCAATCGCATACCTGCACTTGTTCTGGTTTACATTCCATCCCGAAGTGTACATCTTCTTGTTGCCGTCTATCGGAATGATGTATGAAATAATTCCACGATTTTCAAGAAAGCCTTTGTTCAGCCAAGGCAGTGGTGTCTTTGCATTTGTAATGCTTGGTCTTATTGGATTTGCATCTTGGGGTCATCACATGTACTCAACAGGTATGGACTTTACAACCAAAGTCGTATTCATGATTGGAACTTTAGCAGCAGTGCCAGCATCTGGCATGCACGTATTTAATTTCCTTGCCACCATGTGGGGAGGAAGAATCAGATTTGCCGCACCAATGAAATTTGCAGTCGGTGGAATTGCACTATTCTTCTCTGCAGGTGCTGGTGGTGTTCTCAACTCTGCAATGCCTCTTGACTTTATCAGCCATGGAACTTATTGGGTCGTAGGACACATGCACTTGTTCCTTACCGGTACAATCGCATTTGGCTTTGTTGGAATGGTATACTACATGTTCCCACTAATCACTGGAAGAATGTACAGCGAAAAATTGGCAAACATACACTTTATCGGAATGTTATGGGGTTCTGTTCAGGTCTTCTATACTCAGCACTTGCTTGGACTAGAAGGCATGCCAAGAAGAATTTACGATTATCCAGCAGAATATACATCATGGACACAGCTCAACCAGATTGCAACAATAGGCGCTTGGATTCTGGGTGCAAGCTTTGTAGCATTCTTGATTAACTTGATCTACTATTCTGCAAAAGGAAAAGAAGCAAACATGGACGACCCATTTGGTCTCGGTGGCAAGTATTACTATCCACATCAGCCAAGAACCCACACCACATAGGATATTGATATGAGTCACGCAGAACACGAGGAACCAATACTTCGAACAAGCCCTGCTAGATTGGGTAAGATGCTTGCAATCTTGCTTGGAATAATGGTAATAGGCGGAGCAATATTTTTCTTAAATTATGATTACTGGAACTCTTATCTTCCAACAGCAGGAAAACTTCAAGAACAGGCTGCCAGCGGTGGTGGTAATTCANTAGGTGGCGCAATATTTTTCCTAAATTATGATTACTGGAATTCTTATCTTCCAACAGCCGGAAAACTTCAAGAACAGGGTCAAAAAAGTAATACTAGTCCGGGACAAGGACCGGTANTGGTAATTCAAACGGACCTGGTAAATTTACAGGAAAAACTATACCAGTTAGCTTGTCATTTATGGAGTCTCCAGACTTTAAGGTGTATGCCTTTAATGCCTTGTCTGGTGNACAGGAAAAACTGTACAAGTTAACTTGTCATTTATGGAATCTCCTGACTTTAAGGTATATGCATTCAATGCATTGTCTGGTGATGCTAAAAATCCAACAATCAATGCCAATGTAGGTGATAAGATTGTCTTTGATGTAAAAAATGATGGTAAATCATTTCATGCATTTGCAGTAACTGACTCCGATACAGGACCTGGTCCTGCTATTGATGGAACAACCATTGGAACAGCTGACAACCCCATGAAACCAGGTAAATCTGGTGAAGTGTCATTTGTGCCATCCAAGGCTGGTACGTATNGAGAACTTGGAATGGAAGGTAAGATAATAGTGGCTGCAGGATCTGGCGGAGGTGCAGCTTCTGGTGCTGAAGTAAAACCAACCGGAAACAAAGTAGAATTTTCAGTAAGTTTTGTAATGAGTGCTGATTTCAAGCAATATGCATTCAATGCATTGCCAGGCCAGCCAGGTTCTAATGCAGATATCACNCTGATTTCAAGCAATATGCATTCAATGCATTGCCAGGCCAACCAGGATCTAACTCTGATATCAAAGTAAAATCAGGTGATACAGTTACAATTCATGTAAAGAACGACAGCAAATCATATCATGCATTTGGAGTTGTTACAGATCCAACTGATCCATCTAGTGTAGTGTGGAATTCAGCATTTGGAACACCTGATAACCCTATGAAACCGGGCAAAAGCGGTGACGTAACATTTGTAGCCGGCGCACCTGGAACATATCACTACATCTGTACAGTTCCTGGACATGCAGCACTTGGAATGGATGCTAAATTCATAGTGCAATAGTAATGTACTTCAAGTATCTAGCACTTGCATCCCTTGTAATCTTGTATTCGCTAATGTTCATTGGTGGATATCTTCAGGCAAGTGGACAAGGATTGACGTGTCCAGAGTGGCCACTCTGTCCAAGCGGAATTTTGCCTTCTGCAGAATTTCTAACCGAATGGATACACAGATTCATTGCAGCTACAACAGGAGTCTTGATAGTTGCAACCGCAGTAGGGGCGTGGAAGACAAGAGGCTCACACAAAAAAATAAAGATCACTGGTACACTAGCTGGAATATTTGCAGTATCGCAGATAGGTCTTGGAGCTATTGTAATTGATACAAAACTTCATTCTGTAANTTGGAATATTGCTCTTTGCAATGACATTGCTTACAGTATTATTTGCATTTAGAATTGCACGCGGCCAAAAGATAGAAACTAGTGCTTAGACTTTACTTTTTTTCTGGATAAAACTGCCCAAATGACCAGGACAGCCCATGCAATGCCTCC
>NZ_RCMC01000059.1 GCF_011319475.1 Candidatus Nitrosotalea sp. FS | reverse complement strand
TACCATTATTTATGGGATGAAATACGCAGTATTGTGTAGACACTTGTAAGATTAGGTAAAAGGATGTTAAACTGGTTGTGAAATCAATTAGTGAGTCTTGAATTGTTTCAGAATACACTTTGAAAATAATGGCCATGATTGTTTTACAAGAAAATTATTTTGAAATGTCCTTTGTTGTAATCTAATGAGATTATCCTTATTGTGCAATCTAAGACATATTTTTATTTGATTATGGTAATTACTAGACAAGAAATGGTGTACATGTGTAATGGATTATTGGATTTATCCACTACTTCTTAGTCTAATTGGAGGTCCAGCTGCATTAATTTTTAGACATTGGTATGGGAAAAAGGAAGATACGCCGAGCAAATTTAAAGATGCAGGTACATATGTGCGAGATGATTCGTTATACTCTTATGATGATAAAGAAAACAACACAACCTCGTCTGAATAACCTCATTATAAAATCAGAATATCTCAGTCTTTCATTGATATGTGCAAGTGCTTTTTCAGCACCTGATTCTGTTATGAAAGTGAAGTAGATGTGCCCACCTGACTCGGATTTTTCATTTATCCTCAGTCTGATGGAATAAAATAATTCCTTATTGCATGCAAAAGTGATTTATCTGATTGTATTATGTATTCAGGATAACAATCTAGCATAATTCCATTGTCAATATTGTGAAAATGCCAGTCATTACATTTTGTGTTTAACTCAAACTTGGTATTATCAAATTTCCAATCAAAACCATTTACAATTTTTTTATTTGGATACCAGTGACCTCTCATTAACGTGATGGTATTTTTGTTATAATCTACTTTTACTTGAGCAAAAAGTGCATTTGGGTAAAGATAAATGACATGTACGTGATGTGTAATGGCATCAAACTCTTTTTTTGTAACGTATTCATTGTGAAGCAGGATTACTACATCATATTTTTTTAAAATATCGGGGTTTTTGTCTATGTCAATATCGTCAATATGACTATAATTCTGCTGTAAAAGTACATTGCTTGATGCTCCTCCTGTTACATAAGATCCGTTGAATTTGTTTGGAATGGGAACTGTCAAGCATTTTTTGTCACATTTTCCAAAATAATACGAGTAAAATCCATTATTTCCATATGCAGCTTGTGTGAAGATCGGTTGTATTACTACTGTTGTCTTGACTCTTCTGATGTTTGTAACATTACCTTTCTCTGAAAGAGCTATTGCTGATGGAGCTAGGGATCTTTGATAAAGCAGTGAACCAAAACTTGCAAGTATAATAAAGAGCATCAGAGATGATAGTATGAATCTGAAATGCAATGTTTGTTTCTTCCACATATCTTCGTGTAAAATTAAGAGATGATTTTATTTAAAGTTGAATTAACTTTGTTAAATTAAATCTAAATTTGTTGAAAAGAAATCATGATTCAACTAGATGCATGTTTAGAATGTGTGATTTTTTTGATTTATGTTAAAATGAAAATCAACACCACATAGAAATAGTATCAACCATAGTAATTGCAATACAAGTCAAGACATATGATCTTACAAAATTGGTGGTTTACTACCTTGTTGGGAATAAAAGAACCTATCAGGCCGCCTTTACGGGGTCACATAAAGACAGATGTACTAATAGTTGGTGCAGGTGTTGCAGGTCTATCTGCTGCACTATGTCTAATTGGATCTGGAAAAAAAGTGGTACTTGTTGACAAGAATATTTGCGGTGGTAGCTCTACTGGAAAAAGTGCGGGTTTTCTAACTCCTGACAGCGAACTTGAACTGTCTCAACTACTGCGAAAATATGGCATCAATGGTGCTAGGGATCTGTGGGGAGTTGCAGCAAAAGGGGTGGAAATAATGGTTGACAATATACAAAAACACAGGATAGAGTGCGATCTTCAAGTGCAAGACTGTTTATTTCTTGGAAAAGGTGCAAGTGGATGGAAAGATGTACAAGAAGAGGTAGAGTCGCGCAAGAAACTTGGCTATTCCAGTACAATATACGAAGAATCTGAGGTACCTTCTGTAATTGGGTCGCATGTCTATTCCGGGGCAATTCGTTATTCTGGGACATACGGGGTAAATCCTCTCTTATATGCACAAGGAATCAAGCAGGTGCTTTTGGACAATGGCACTGAAATTTTTGAGTCATCTGAAGTGCTCTCTTGGGAAGGTCACACCGTTCATACCCATCTTGGCTCTGTCACTGCAGACAAGATAATATTTTGCATCGACAAGCCCAAGCCCGAGATTACAAAATATAACCAAAGCGTGTATCATGCGCAGACATTTCTTTCAATCAGCGAGCCGCTAGGTGATGAAGATATTGCAAAACTTTTTCCGCAAGGACCGATGCAATGTTGGGACTCGGATCTTATCTACACATATTTTCGACTCACTGGAACAAAGCGACTACTTGTAGGTGGAGGGGATATGATCACAACCTATGCAAAAAATGATACCACAACACCACGTGTAATAGATCATGTCATACATGAATTAAAAGAAAAAATCCCATCAATTCGACCTCTTAGGTTTACCCAATACTGGCAGGGACGAATTGACATGACTCGAGACCTTGTTCCAACTGTACTAATTGACCCCGAACGCCCATGGACTCATTTTGTCCTTGGATGTGTTGGGCTGCCTTGGGGCACATTTTGTGGAAATTTTGTTGCACAAAATGTTCTTGATGATCAAGCTCTTGACTATGAAAAGTATTATAGATATTTTTCACCAAACAGAAAATTTGTAATTCCGTTATGGATGGAAAGCATTTTTGGAAAAAGACTTGTCTTTACAATAAACAATGCCTGGGCAAAATACAGGCAAAGAGATGCATCAGCCAAATCGTGACAATCTAGAACGTATTCCTTCTGCAACTGTTAATGCAAATCTGAATTGTTTTGGTTATTCTGTTTGTAATGCAAGTACACTCTGAACTGGTCTTAGGCCTAGTATATTCGTGCGTATTGTTTCATTTAGCTCCTTTTCTGTTTTTGTTTCGATCTTTGCAACTATGTCATATACTCCATGTGTTGCCTGGACCTCCTTGACATTCTGCAATTTTTGCAAAGACTTGACAATTTGTTGTTCCTTTCCAAGATCACAGTTTATGAGCACAAATGTTTCTCTCACGTGTTATCTCTGTAACCATTGTATTTCAATACCGATGATTGCAGTGTGTACTAGCTAGAATTTAACTCAAGTTTGGCAAATCACTTCATGATCCGAATCATTTCAAAAATAATGATAAATGCTTCCATTAAAAAAGTCTGGAGCGTAATATCTGGAATTGAAAGAGATCCTTATTTTTGGAAAGGAATGGTACGGGTTAGAAACATATCGCGAAATGCAAATGTGTTTACGCGTGAGGTAACGCTTAGCAATTCTGACAAATGTTACCAAAAAGTTATCCTGTTTCCAATGGAGGGAATTCACATCAAGTGGACTAGGGGTATATTGATTGGAATAAAAGACATTTTGATAACGCCGATTGGAAACCAGACACTTCTTGAAGTTGAGATGAACTATACTCTCAAGGGTATTGCACAAATCCGTTCTAGACACATCTCGGAAGAATTACGAAATGAATCTGAATTGGCATTGCAGCTGATAAAAGAAGACATTGAGAAGATTCAGCCTTTCCCAACCCAAGAAAGAAAACAGTGGGCGGACCTGATTCCATGAGCAAGCGCAAGCAGATCCTTGTAAAACAGGATCTAGATCATGTCACAAATTTATCCATGAAAACAAACGAGGTCTTTCTAACATGCACTACTGATGGGTGCAAAAAACTGTCTGTAATCACTGATAATGTTTCAGGCGAGACACTTTGCAGTTCATGCGGTCAGGTCTTGGAGGAAAAAGCAACTGAAATTTTTCCATCATACGGATATGATCCTGTAGATTATGCATCAAAGAAAAACACCGGTTCTGCCAACTCCCTGACAATGTTTGACATGAATATGACCACTATAATATCAAATAGGGATGCTGGGGGGAAATTTCTCTCTGGTACTGCAAGAAATGAATTTTATCGCCTAAAGATACTTAACGCTAGAAGTACTGTTGCTTCAAAAAACAAGACACTACGGTCTGCACTGTTATTTCTTAACATGCTTCAGATGAAACTTGGCATACCTGACGCTGTGGCAGAAAATTCTGCACATCTGTATAGAAAAGCTATCAAGGCAAAATTGACTATAGGGAGAAAATCAAAGAACATCATGTGTGCATGCATTTATGCATCTTGTAAGCAAAATGGCGTACCAAGAACACTCTATGAGATATCACACACAAGCAACATTGGAAGAAAAGAGATTACGCGAACTTATCGAAGCTTGGTAGAAGAATTGAATTTGTCAGTAAACCCGTTTAACTGCAAAGACTTTCTTACGCAAATTGCAACTGAGGCGCAAATTAGTGAAAAATCCAGAAGACATGCACTAGAGATACTGTGCACCACTGAGGATGCAGGCTTGACACATGGGAAAAGTCCAAAAGCGTTAGCCGCTGCATCACTGTATCTTGCATGTGTCCTTAATGCAGAACACAAGTCACAGTCTGTGATAACAAAGGCGTCGGGTGTGACATCTACTACTGTACGAGCAAGATATTATGATCTCAAAAAATTCTTTCTTGAAACAACATAATCCTTGTAAAATGATCTGCAAAAAAATTTAGATAGTTTCTACCTATGTCTTTTCCATGCTGTAAATGTTCCAACTGCTGACATTAATGCACTCACTGCAGCCATTGTGATCCATGCATACATTTCTCCTGTTGGGTTTGGTACCATCTGCATACTGTATGTTGATGACTGATTTTATTAAAAGCACGATTAACATGGTTAACCCAAATTTATTAACATCCACAATATGATGTGTGAAATCAATACAATCTTAAAAGCTCAACGGTATATACTAGAAAGAGTGAGCTCAAACACTAAAAAAACTTCCACCATTACCTTTCGGTTAGATGAAAATACAATCAAGCGATTGCGCAATGAATCCGGAAATAGGCAAGTGAGTACAAATACACTTGTAAATCAGGCACTAAAGCAGTTTCTGGATTGGGGCATGTACGAGTCTACAGTTGGCTTTGTAATGATAAACAAGCAAGTCTTCATTCATGTCTTTGGAAAACTCAGTCAAAAAGAGATAATCCGCGTTGCCACACGCGTTGGTAAGGACGAGGTAAAGAACATGGCCTTGTTTATGAGGGGCAAAATGGACATCCAGTCATTTTTGTCATGGTTTGAGCTTCGAATGATAAACTCGTCTGTTCAAGTAAGTCATATCCATGAAGACGAGAATTTTCATAGGTATGTAATGAAACATGAACTGGGAAAAAACTGGTCTGTGTATCACAAGACAATCCTAGAATTGATCTTCGAAGAGGTGTTTGATAGAAAAATTGATGTACAAATTGACAAGACTATGATATCATTTGAATTTTCTGAATAGTTAATGTAAAATGAAAGTGTTTTTTATTATTTTTTCAGCAATAGGAGTAGTTTGTCATCAAACTTTTCCATTTTTNATTTCTATAAATTAATAACATACGACAGAATTTTATCATATCAGTTTTTAGAAATTTTGTGATAAACGAGATAATTGTCTTTTCCGCCGCCGCAGGAATCATATTTTTGGGATTTGCAGGAGAGATCTTTTTTAAAAAAACAGGAATCTCGTACTATTTGTTTTTGATTTCAGTTGGAATCATACTCGGGCCAGTCTTCAATGTATTTCCACGAGAGCCTCTGATTCCAGTTCTTGGTCTGTTTGCAAGTTTTACGCTCATCATGATCTTATTTTACAGTGGCATGGATATGAGGATAAAAGAAGTCATCAGGGGAAGTCCAAGGACAGTAGTCCAAGTGACAATCTATGTGGTATCAAGCATATTTTTGATTGGTTTTTCACTTCACTTTATTTTAAAATGGGATCTGCTCCAGTCACTAATATTTGGCTCAATGGTTGGTGGAGAGACAGCATCAGTCGTTGTCATTCCGTTGTCAAGGTCACTCAGACTTGGCCAAAATACCATAACATTTCTAACACTAGAATCAATTTTGAATTCAATTTACTCAATTGTGTTTTACGAAGCCTTTGTGAGCCTGTACAAGACTGGCACCAGCAACTGGACACTACCACTGATCACAATTGGAACCAGTTTTTCAATTGGGATTGCAGTAGGAATTGGCTTGTCCATTGTCTGGATGTTTGTACTAAGATACGTTAGAAATTTCAAGTATACATACGTCCTATCTCTTGGACTATTGTTTGTCACATATGCCATAACCGAAGTCTTGCATGGAAGCGGACTAGTGGCAGTGCTCATCTTTGGCTTATTTTTGGGTAGCTCAAAGGTCATCTTGTCCCGCCTTGGCCAAAAATTTGACCTTGCAGACATGAACGAGCAGTTCTACAAGTTTCAGGGCGAGATATCATTTCTCATGGAGACATTCTTTTTTGTATTCCTGGGTCTTGTGTTTGTGATTACACCATCTACCATTTTGTCAAACCTCGTGCTTGGGTTGCTTGTAATTGGAATCTTGCTTGTCTTTAGATTCATTGCGACAAAGGCATCTACAATAAAATCAGAGCTACGCAAGGATCAGCTTGCAATATTTATCATCTGTGCACAGGGAGTTGTTCCTGCCACGTTATCAATTGCTGCACTAAACGACGGCATTCCACTTGCAAATACATTTGTCAGCATTGCAGTATATGTGATCATACTTTCAAACATTGTGACAACAGCAGGTTCTATCTTGGTTGCAAGAAAAAATAGGACATCAGTTTCAGATGACAAAAAACTCGCTTGAATGACATCATTATAAATGACTTGGATAAAATAATACTCTCTGTAACATAGTGATACCTTTGATGGGTATTTCGATTTTAGTTCAAAACCCGTACTATTATTCTGGTGATATTGTGAACATATAAAAAAATAAAAAAGAGGAACCTAAAGCCTAATTTTGTCCTGGTGGTCCGCAGTGAATGTGGTTTGTGTCGCCAAAGCCGTTACCAGGATAACAAGTATAGGAAACTGTTACAGAGAATCCTTTGGAGTTATCTCCATAAAAGTTGTCGTTGTATCCCAGCATTAATGGGCCAGACTGACCTGTTATAGTAGATGAGGTACCTAGCTGAAAGAAAGATCCTGAACCTGCTTGACCAATTAAGCTAAATGCTGTCAAGCCTGGAGCTAGGAAATTTGATGCTGCTGTACCCGATCCTACGTATCCACATGAATTATCTGGTGCACTTATGCCTGCACCACTACCACTTGCGTCTGCAGCTGCACTACAACCGCCTCCTCCATCACCAGTTGCCCAGACTCCATCACCGGTGACAGTGACTGTGTATGAACCAGTAGGAACCAGATTGATTCCTGTATTAACAAGTCCTGATCCTCCAAATGAGGGCAGAGTTGCACTCTGTGCAGAGACAAAGAAGGTTTGAGTGACTGTGTTTGGACCGTGAGCCGCGCCTGATGTTGCAAACACCATGTTTGGCGATACAACAGTCAGGACAAGAACGATCCCAATGATAGTCATTGCGATAATTTTATTTGTCATTGTTAAAGCGTTGCTCTGTTAGTATTTTAACATGATCAATATCTATCCAGTACACATTAATGGATTTTGGAAATTGGTTTAACATCCGCTCTTTAAAACTGATATAGATTCATATCTTAACATTCTTCTATTTCAT
>NZ_RCMC01000153.1:2501-7852 GCF_011319475.1 Candidatus Nitrosotalea sp. FS | reverse complement strand
GTAGTTGATATGGCAATAAAGTCAGGCTCTGATGGAATTGCGTATACCTACAATCAACCATCGATATTTATCGAATTTGCCCGAGACTGTGGAGTGATTGCAAGAAAGAATGGACTGTTCAACATCTTTGTCTCAAATGGTTATGATACACCAGAAACAGTCAACATGATGAATGAGTTTCTTGATTGTATCACAGTAGATTTCAAAGGAAATGCAGAGCCACAATTTTCACGAAAATATATTGGAATTCCAGATCCTGGACCAATATTTGATACACTAAAAGAAATTCACAGTAAAACAAAGATTCACGTAGAGATAACCGACCTGGTGGTTCCGCAAGTTGGTGACAATTTGGAATATGCCAAAAAATTATGTCAATTCATATACGATGAGTTTGGGCCTGACATGCCAATACACTTTCTTAGATTCCATCCAGATTACAAGATGATGGACTTTGAATCAACACCAATACCCACACTTGAGAAACATCATGATATCGCAAAAGAGGTTGGGCTCAACTATACCTACATTGGAAATGTACCAGGTCACCCACTTGAAAATACATACTGTCCACAGTGCAAGAAAATTGTTGTCAAAAGATACGGTTTTGATATTCAAGGATGGCATCTTGATGATAACAACAATTGCAGTTTTTGCGGCAACAAAATAGCAATTGAGGGCAAACTTTCTAAAAACTACAAACAAAATAGATTCCAGTTTGTACTCTAAAATGATATTTCAGAGATTGTAACAAATTTGATTTCAAATTGTAATCAAAGGTTAAATATCGTGAAACTGGAATTAGTACATGCCAACTACTTACATCTTGATCAATTCTGATCTAGGCTCAGATGTTGCCATAATTCAGAAGATAAAGCAGATACTTGGAGGCGAAAAAGGCATCCAATATGAGATTCAAGGTGTGTACGGCGTCTATGATATCATAGTAAAGATAACTGCAGGTTCAATGGATCTCCTAAGAAGTATCATCACAAATAAGATTAGAAAGATAGACAAGGTTTACTCTACCTTGACCATGATGGTAATCGAAGAGCAAGAAAAGTCCTAACCTTTCTTTATCGTATCTATCATAGCGTGAATTTCTGATTCTGTATTGTAAAAATGAGGCGAAGCTCTTACAATTTTTTTAGAAAAGATATCTCTTACCGCAAGTATGATGTTATTTTTCTCTAGTCTTGCAACCAATGTCTTTGAATCTTGGCCTTGAATTGAAAAGGAAACTATGCTTGTACGCCTTTCCTTTTCCTCTGGACCATACAGAATTGCGCCACTAATTTTTGAAATTTCCTGACGTAATAGTTCTGCAAGCTTGATGTTTCTCTCTCTGATAGCTGAAATTCCGATTTTTTTGAGATAAATTATTGATGCCTCAAGGCCTGCTGCACCTGACCAGTTTCGAAAACCTGCTTGAAACCTGGCAGGCATTTCTTTGTGTGCAACCTTGTCTTCATGAAATATGGCAGACTCTCCACCAATCTGGAGTGGCTCAATTAGTTCGCTTGAATCTTTTCTGCAAAAAAAATGCCCATACCCATTGGACCACACAACCACTTGGAGCCGTTAAAGGACATGAAATTACAGTTGATCTTGTTTACATCTACATCACTGATACAACCAATAGTCTGGGCTGCATCAACAAAATATGGTATATTTTTTTCTGAAAGTATCTTGCCAATTTCTTCGACAGGAACTATTGCACCAGTGTTAAACAGCGCATGGCTGAGAGAAACAAGTCCTGTGTTTTTGTCAATTGTATCTGCAAAAACATTTGGTTCAAAATAACCTGTCTCATTTATTGGCAAATTTCTTAATTCGACTCTTTGACCGGCTCTGACCCATGGATAGTGATTTGCTGGATGCTCGTGATTTGAGCCACGTATAACGATATTGGAATTGGGAGCTAGTTTCAATCCGTTTGCTACAAAGTTTATTCCATCTGTAACACTCTGGGTAAGCACCACCTCTTCAGGCCTGCATTTAATCAGCCCTGAAATTTCTTTTCGTAGGTTTGCAAGCCTTTCCCTCACATAGTTATCAGAGGCCTCTGAATCTGGGCCAAGTTCGTTGTACTTTACAAGAAAATCATTCATTGAAGCTATGCTTGGCCTTGGCATCCTAGAAGTGGAGGCATTGTTTAGGTAGATTCTTTCTTTGTATGGAAAATCTTGGGAATAATCTAAATTCATTATTATATTACAATCTACTAGTCTTTTGCATTGTTTAAAAATCCTAGCGATGGCGCTCAGCCAAAATTAAATTTGCAAACAATGTTAGAGCAAAATCTAATCAATTCTGTATTTTACCCTGATCCATTTCTAAAAGCTGGATTTATCTCAAAACTAGTCCACGATACAAAACTTGAAGTCTTGTACTTGGATCTTGACTTGCTATATAGCGGGTACGTGGTTTCAGAGATGCTTGCTGCTGAAAAAAATGTTACACTCTTCCAACCAACTAGTGAGACTTTGTATCAGATGATCAAAGAGATCCTAGTAAAGGCAAGTCTATCTCAAACCATAGTTGTTGTGGATTCACTAAATGGGCTCTACAATATCTTGAATCAAAAAAAGAACCTTGGCAAGACTGTCATGTCTATCATGATGTTGCTTGCAAGCATAACAAGGATGACCAAATCCTATCTTGTTGTTACAAGTATGGTCCGATACAAAAAAGAGGAAGGCTGGATCTTGTCACCTACGGGAAAACGCCTTGTTGAAACAAAAAATAGTAAAAAAATCCTTCTTGAATATGGAAAAGAAGGCATCGTATTGAGCATGCCTAGCGACTCTTGCAAGCTCGTTATACCTTCAAATCTGATTCCGCTAGTCTAGCCTTTTTATGATATGATACCCAAACTGGGTTTTTACAATATCAGAGACTTGTCCTTTTTCTAATGCAAAAGCAGCTTTTTCAAATTCTGACACCATTGCACCTCTTGAAAAAAATCCAAGATCTCCGCCTCTCTTTTTTGATACATCAAGAGAATGTTCTTTGGCAAGATTTGCAAAACTTTCGCCCTTTGAAATTCTTGTCTTAAGATCTTGCGCAACACTTAGCTTTTCAACCAAGATATGTGCACAGTGAATTTTACTTCCCATGGTTTTTTGATTGGCAATAAATTATAAAAAAACGTCGGTTCCAACAATTGTCATTCTAAAGATTTGGAATGAGCCGATCTAAAATTAACGGTGTTATAAAATTGCCAAACGCCGTTATAACATGCCATTTTTCAGCAAGTTATATTAAGATCTTTTTCAAAAGAACTTCCATGCCAGTTGGAATTATTCCAGATATAGGCGAACAAATGTGCATAGGATGTGCACTCTGTGTAGAGATTTGTACATCACTAGGCCCAGACGTATTAAGAGTAAAACCAGTAGAAGGCTGGAAGAGAGGTAAAGCATTTGTATTTTATCCAGAAAGATGCATTTCAGATGGTGCATGCATAGGTGTATGCCCAACAAAGGCAATCTTCTGGATGAGACCAATGGACTTTACTCCAGGTCAACCAGTACCACTCTATAGAAACTCTGTGTTCGTAAAAGGTTGGACTGAACTAATCGATTAAGTCCTCAAAAACAATTCTCTTTTTCTTATTTTTCTTTCTAGACGTAGTTTTCTACATATATGGTACCATTTACCATGATATCCTATGAGCAAACCAGGAAACATCTGGCGAAGAGTGCATGGCAAAATTACAAAAAAACCCACAAACTTTAGTTGGCTGATAAATAACAAATTGGCTGGCAGTGGAATGCCAACATCTGTTTCTGAAATAGATTGGATACTAAAACAAGGAGTAAAATCAATTGTCACAATGACTGAGGACTCACTTCCAGAATCTTGGGTAGCGAATGTAAAATATCTCCATGTTCCAACGGAGGACTACTCTGCACCTGACATGGAACAAATTGATGAAGCAGTTGAGTTTATTCGAAATAGAATTGAAAACAATGAGCCTGTCATGGTTCACTGTGCAGCAGGTATTGGAAGAACTGGCACTATTCTTGCTTGTTATCTTGTCAAATATGAAAAAATATCTGCAAAAAATGCCATACAAAAAGTACGAAAAGAAAGACCTGGTTCTATCCAGTCTGAATCACAGGAAATAGCAATAGGTCTGTACTACAAATTCCTAAACAAGTAAGTTTACTCTGGTATGGATGTAGTTACCATTTTGCCGTCTTCAAGCTTGATAAACAAAAACCTGTTATCCTTGAAGATCAAAGTTACTTCGCCGTTTTTCTCTTCTACTTCAAGCAGTTCTTGTCCTCTAAGTCCATCGAATTTTGCCATATCGATCCACCAATAATTCCGTTTATATCTCTTATTTGGTAACTTCGATCTCGATTTCTTTAGAGTGTGCAGTTTCATCAAATTGGTCTGCATAATCATGTTTGTACCAAGAGACGTAAACTTCGGCTCCTATCTTGTGCTTACCCACTCCAAGCTCTGATGCATTAAATTGTATTTTTTCATCAAAGTCAAGAAATAGCTGTTTGTGCTTCGGATTGGCTATTTGGAATAGTTGGTTCAAAATTCTTTGAAACCTGTACCCAGACCTTTTTCTCTGCCATCTGAGTCAGCTTAGGGTTTCGAGTCCAAAAAAGGGCAACTTTCTTGTACGTATCTAGGGGCTTGCCAATCTCCTTCTTTCGGAGTCCACCGGTGTGGAGCTTTACTCCGTATTTTAGCTTGAAGGTGTTGTCATGATTATTGTAAGCTTTTTCCCAATTTCTCTCATTGAAGGCTTCTCTGATGGCTCCTGTAATAGAAAATTTTACATTTATTGTAACGCTGTCTTCTATTCTTGGCTTATCGGAGGATTTCCCTAGAGAGACTCCGCTTATTGCATTTTTATCGCTAGTCAACTATTGGGGATGGTTTATATCCTCAATAAGTATTTTTTTGACTTACATGGATGTTCTACTGAAAAAATCTTCTCCAAAGGAGGTTCAATTGGACATAGTAAAATCCGACATCAGCACTCTCTATATAGTACAATATGAGATGCTCAAGGATCCTACTGTAGAGTTTGCAGGTGTAGTCTTGAAACACCCTCTTACCAAACAACTTGCAATGCGAGTAAACACTTCAAAAGGAAATCCAATCAAGGAAATCGAAAAGGCAACAAAGACTGCCATTGAATATACAGACGAATTAAAAAAAGCAATTTTTTCTAAAATTAAAGGTGTCTAAATGAAATTCTGTCCCAAGTGTCAGGCACGGCTAAAGATAGATAGCTCTGACTCTGAATTTGTATGCCCCAAATGTGGATACAGTGAGAAAGGCAGCAAGGTCACAAAACAAGTAAAAAATGAAGGCAGCTC
>NZ_RCMC01000153.1:0-2469 GCF_011319475.1 Candidatus Nitrosotalea sp. FS | reverse complement strand
CGATGCGTCAAGTGCAGCTATACTTGGCGAAACTACGCATAAGGTTTAACTTGAACATTCTAGAGATGTGAATAAGTTTGGCATTTTCTGCAAAGTCTGGTGGTTCTGAAGAATGGAAGGCAGTAATTTCTGCTATATCGACCCTAGTTGAAGAAGCTACATTCGAAGCTACTGGTGAAGGAATTGCTTTCCGTGGAATGGATCCATCACATGTGGCATTAATCGATATTGCTTGGCCTAATTCTGCATTTGAAAAATATGTTTGCGATGCAGATGTCAAGTTTGGAGTAAGAATAGACGAGTTTTCAAAGTTAATCAAAAGAGCTGATAAAAAAGACAATATAGAAATCAGCATTTCTGAAGACAAGCTTTTGCTTGTTACTATAGGTAAAAATAAAAAATACAAGATGCGATTGATTGAAAGTTCTGCAACTGATACTCCGCTTCCAAAAATTACCTACAATGCCAAAGTGGGTGTAACGTCTGCAGAATTTGATAAAATACTTGGCGACATTCAGGTTGTTTCAGAATATTTATCCATTAATGCCAATCCTACAAAGGCAGAATTTTCAGGACGTGGTGATTCTGGTGAGGCAATCATAACACTAGAAAAAGGAATGCCCGAGATGCCAGAGATTGAGGTAAAAGAAGACAGCAATGCAACCTATAGCTTGGAATATCTCAATAGCATAGTCAAAGCAATAGGTACTGTTGCAGGTACAGTAGTTTGTGAATATTCAAGTAAAATGCCACTTAGGCTGGAATTTAAGGTAGCCAACATTGGCAGAATTCACTTTTACCTTGCTCCTAGAGTAGAGAGTTAAAAGATTTTAAGGATAATAGGGCGAGGTTATACTGATTTGAAACTTGTTCTAAAATTTGGCGGAACTTCTGTTTCCTCTCCGCAAAATATACGAAACGTTGCAACCATGATAAAGAAGCTAACAAAGGAATACAAAATCATTCCAGTCTTTTCTGCAATAAGCGGAGTTACAGACGATTTAATCAGAATAACAAATTTGATTCAGAACAGAAACAAGGAAGGTGCAAGCTTGATTGCAAAGAAAATAATCAAGATGCATACTGATATTGCAAATCAATGTGTCAAGAACTCAAAAATAAAAAAAGACTTGCTCAATAAGATGAAATCAGACCTTGATGAGTTTCAAGATCTTCTGCATGGAATGTTATTGCTTGGAGAAGTGACACCGAAATCTTCTGATTACATGATCTCATTTGGTGAAAGACTATCCATCAATTTGGTGGCATTTACGCTAAATGAACTGGGCATAAAGGCAATGCCTCTCACGGGAAAAGACGTAGGAATAGTTACAGACTCTAACTTTGGAGGAGCAAAGCCGCTGATGGACACAACACGTCTGCATGTATCCCATACAATAGAAAATCTTCTACAAAAGAAAACCATGGCAGTAATTGGTGGATTTGCTGGTGCAGACCAACATGGTAACATAACTACATTTGGAAGAGGTGGGTCTGATTATACCGCAACCATCATCGCATCAAGCATCAAGGCAGATGAAGTCTGGTTGATGAGCGATGTAGATGGTTTGATGACAACTGATCCAAAGATCATAAAAAATGCCAAGCTGATCAAAGAAGTATCATACATTGAAGCAATGGAGATGGCACTATTTGGTGCAAAATACATTCATCCAAGAGCATTAGAGCCACTTGTTGCAAAAAAAATTCCTTTGCGAATAAGAAATACGTTTAATCTTGATAATCCAGGTACGCTGGTCACTGCCACTCCACAATCTGATACGCAAAAGACCGTAAAATGTGTCAGCACCATACGACATACTGGATTAATTGATGTAAGGGGTGGAAGCATGGTTGGTGCTCCTGGTACTGCAGCTACAATATTTTCAATTCTTGCAAAAGAGGGAATTAACATAATGATGATATCTCAAAGCCCATCAGAGTCGTCCATTTCTATAATAGTAAAGAAAAATGACTTGGACAAGGCTGTAAATTCACTTGAGATGAATCTGCTTGGCAAAGTCATCAAAAAAGTAGATGTCACAGTAGATGTCTCTATACTTGCTCTCATTGGTTCTGGAATGAGAGGAATCACGGGAGTTGCCTCCAAAGTATTTACTTCTGTTGCAAAAAAAGGCGTCAATGTAATAATGATAGCTCAAGGTTCGTCTGAGCTTAATCTTGCATTTGTAGTCAAAGACTCTGACTGTAATGCAGCAGTACAGGCACTGCATGATGAGTTTAAACTAGACAAATAGCAGAAACTCTCGCTAAAAGCATATTTATGCAAATTAAATATTCATAGCGTATGAACAGGCTTCTGCTTTTAGCAATTCTTGTAATAGTTGGAGGCCTTGTTACTTCGCTATCACTATTCAATGATCAACTTGCTAACGCTGGATCAACAAAAAAGATCCAGTTCACTCAGACTGTAACATCTACACAAGATCCTGGAATTGGTCACAACAA
>NZ_RCMC01000114.1 GCF_011319475.1 Candidatus Nitrosotalea sp. FS | reverse complement strand
CTACATGCTGTAGAATTAGCGATTCTAACAAATTCGCTCAAGAAGTGACTTGCTGTTCTCGTAATAGAGGCGCAAAATGGGGTTCTCATCAAGCATCTTCAACAGGTACAGTACTCCGCCCTTTCTGTATCTTTTGATGCCTTTTATGATGTATACTTTGTCAGAATTTTTTTCTGATTCTATTATGCGGACTCGTTCACCTTTGGCAAAAACTGACATGTTTTCTACAAAAAATATTGGTACATTAGCTTTACTCATAAATTCCTAGCAATAATGTTCTAGGTGATCATGTGTACGGTCCAAAAAATAGCATACTGGAAAAAAATCAACTTTTACGTGAATACGTAAAAAAATAAAATCTGTAATCCTACTGTGTATACTCTACTATCNATGTTTTCTAAAAAAAATATTGGTAAATTAGCTTTACTCATAAATTCACAGTGTTAATCTTCTAGGTGATCATATGTACGGTCCAAAAAACATAGCTAGAAAAAATCAACTTTTATGTGAATATATGATAAAGTCTGTAATCTACTGTGTATACTCTGCTATTGTACCAGTAATGGTGTTAATCATTACCTGGACAATTTTTTCATGTGTTAAACCAACATCCATGACAATCTTACACATGTCATCGGTGAGACTGGCTGACTTGAATACAACTGGTGAATTGTACTGCTCCAAAAATTTTCTTGCTACTTGGATTGCATTACGTATTTTTATGTCCGTACTCATTGCTAAAAAATCACTTCTGTCTATATCGTCTAAGTATTCCTGCACATCTGCAAATGTGATCTACATGATTTAACTATTAGGTGCATCATCTCTGTACCAATTATCAGTAAAATCAATTCAGAAAATTAGTTGATTATTATAATTCTGAAATATTTTCACTATGTATAGTTTAGAAGTTTATATGATGAATATTTTGGAGCTCTGTAATTGGTTCATTTTTAGTTGGTTTGCCATTATAAACACCGTCTGAAGTTATACGACATTCTGTGGAACCATCTGCTTTGCGTATTGTGTTTTCCCAATGTACGGGACGTAGATTTGAAATGGTATCTGCATCGCCTTCTAATGTTGGATTTATGNGGAGCTCTGTAATTGGTTCATTTTTAGTTGGTTTGCCATTATAAACACCGTCTGAAGTTATACGACATTCTGTGGAACCATCTGCTTTGCGTATTGTGTTTTCCCAATGTACGGGCTGTAGATTTGAAATGGTATCTACATCTCCTTCTAATGTTGGATTTATACGGTCAATTACCCATCCGTATTCCGAGTCTTTTCTATTGTAGTGGCTGCGAAAGATCCACGCACCACAGACGTCTCTTCGCCAAAAAACTGGGTCATTGCCTGCAAAAATTTCTCCTCTAGCCCATATCTTCCAGATTATATCTGATGACAGCTGCACATTTACTGGTACCGTATCTGGCACGTTTTTCATATGATGTTAATTTATTTAAGTTGCCATGCAAAATTCTTCTAGACTCTTGTTTTTGATTTTTCAAATTTGTTGTATCTTGATTCCATGTTGTGGTAAACTATCACTATGATATTGTATTACTCTCTCATTCCTCTAAAATGATCAGAAAGTTCTCCTAGTGAGTCAATGTCTGAGAATACGGGATCTACCTTGTAGAGAAATTCATTTAGTTCATTAGACTCATCAAGTATTTGAAATCCTTTCTCCGTGGTATGGTATAGGTTGTTACCAACATCGCATCTTAATAGATTGCCCTCTTGCAATATTTTCAAGTATGCACTTGTCTTTTCAGAAGAAAGATAGGCATCATGCATTATTCTNCGTCAAGTATTTGAAATCCTTTCTCTGTGGTATGGTATAGATTGTTGCCAATATCGCATCTTAGTAGCTTGTTATCTTGCAATATTTTTAGGTAGGCGCTTGTCTTTTCAGAAGAAAGATAGGTATCATGCATTATTCGTGATTTGGTTGCACCATGTCTTGCCGATTCTAGTATTCTCCTTATAGTGTTCAATTCGCTACGATTCTTCAATATTGACAGTCCCGGATTTTTTTATTAAAATAATTCGTATAACTAACATGTATTTGTCTTCTAGTTTTACGACGCATCACTGACTGTGACTAGTCACGTGTAAGGCTGTAATTATCACATTATTTGTCCACCAAATGTGTAGAACCAATACTCTAGATCCTTTAAAAAACGAAAATGTGGTGTTAAGAGGTATTGTTTTCAGCGTCTATTTATTTTGGTATTACATTGTCAACTTGAACGGTACATGAAGAAAAACTACCGCTAAATCTGGTTATTGCATGAAAGATCTTTGATTCATGTGGCTTGATGTCTGATATGTTTCCATAACCCGTCGCAAGGTCATTTCCATTTTTATCTTGTATGAGCATTTTTAAAAAAATAACACTGTAAAACGTATCATTATTGTTAAACTGCCCTGTCAATAACACATTGCCAACTCCTTCTGTACATGTCATATTACTAAAACTAAATGTTGGCAAAACTGTTGTCCTCAAATCTCCATGGGCCTCTAAGAAAGATGTAATGTACAGCAAAAATATGATGAAAAAAATGGAAATTATAGAAAAAAAATGTGACTGTATGACATGTTTGATACTTTGAGACTCTATGGCAAACCTAATCGTAAGGTCTACATGCCTCCTGAGCTAGACTGGCACTTGAAACACACGATTTCACCATCGGAACTAAAATCAGTGTCGATGTCAATCTCCTCAATATCCTCCCAACAAACATCACAACATAGATTCAACGCTATTTTATATGTCACAAATGTTATCTGAGTTTGCGTAAAACGTCCTCAATGTTTTTTATGTAAATTTGTTCTAATTTGGTTCTTTTTTGTTATTCTCAATGAGGACTAGGAAACAATGTTATCGTAAAATGTATTGTAATTAATGTGAATACCCAAGTATCTTTCCGGTTTTTGCATCTACTGCAACTGTAATTATGTCCCCATCCAGTAATCCTACCTCCATAGATATCATCCAGACGTTGCCATCACTGTCTGCTGACTTGAATATTATTGATGAATGATATTGTTCAAGAAACTTTCTTGCTATTGCAATCGCTTTATTATTGTCTATTTTTATTTCATCTGATTGAGAATCAGTTAACCTTGATGGTTTTTTCAAATATTTTCTCCCTCTGTACAGTACGCAGTATCAAATTTAACCATTAAGCGAGTTACTTCTATAAAAATCGTAACTAAGATCTATCCTGTTTGTGAAAATCTAGTTTGTTGTTGTAAATATTGCAAACAATATGTTGTACCGGATGAAATAACATAGCTTGTGAGAAAATAAGTGGGAGAATAATTTTAGATGGATATCTTTGCAAATGAATAACCGTTTGTTGGTGTTATCATATCGCCGACTTCTTCGCACAGATGCATTAATTTTATTCCTTTCTCAGTTATTCTGTATACCTGAGTTCCGTCTTCATATTTGACCAGTTCATTTTTTTCCATAAAATTCAGGTAGTCTTTTAGCTGTGCATATGACAAATACGCCTTGTTCATTATCTTTGTTTTTGTGGCACCAGAACTTACTGAATCTAGAATCATTGAGATTATCTCTGTCCTACTACGATTCTTCATGAAGTTGTTACTCAAAACAAATTATAAAAGCACATTGTAAAAATGTTCTAGAAGATTGTTACATGTTTGTGTCAGGTATATGCGGAGGAATTTTTCAATCTTTTAGATTGCATGTATTATGTGATATTTTTCTAGTAGTTTTTACCTGTAGTGACATAAAAAGTGGGCTTTGTAGTCTGTTGGAGTGTAAAATATGGACGTACATACAATAATTCCTATCGGAGATCGTGTAAGTTTTTGGAAACGTACAATCTTCGCCGGTCCAACTCATCCTTGTAAGTACATACTATCATTTCTCTTGATTGTGACTATTGGAATGGCATGTGGCATTGTTTTAGAACAACCACAAAACGCAACAGCCTTGGTGTCTTCTACTGGGATAATAGTTCCTCTTTATAGCTACCCCGGACAAGTATGGGATGATCTGGTAAAAGAAAAAAATTCACATCCTTCTGTTCCAGTTGTTGCAATAATTAATCCTGATAGCGGTCCGGGAGTACGCGATCCAAACTATGCTACTGGGATAAAAAAACTCCAGTCTACAGGAATCATAGTATTGGGTTATGTTTATACGCATAAAGTCGATGATTCCACAATTAAAAATTATGTTAATGATTACAAGAACTGGTACGATGTAAATGGTATATTCTTTGATGGGATGTCAAATGTATCCGGTAATGAAAAATTCTATGCAGATCTAAGCAATTACACAAAATCACAAGGGCTTAACTATACTGTTGGCAATCCCGGTACAGATACATTGCCTAGCTACATTGGTACTGTAGATAATATGGTATTGTATGACAANATACAAAATCGCAAGGGCTTAACTATACTGTTGGCAATCCAGGAACGGATACATTACCTAGTTACATTGGCACTGTAGATAATATGGTGTTGTATGACAATCCGGGTCTTCCACTAGTATCGTCGCTTGGAGGCTGGCACACAAACTTCACTAGAAATAACTTTTCAATTGTCTCATATGGTGTCAATGATCTAAACAAAACCTATGTGGAAAATATTGCAAAACATGTACAATACATGTATGTGACAAACTCTACACTTCCAAATCCTTTCAGTACTCTGCCAAAATATTTTGATGGTTTGATGGGTATGATTGAAAATGATAGCAAACAAAATAACAAAACCTCGTCTGTGTTTATAACGGTAAAATCATATTCTGATAACGGCGTTCCAATCAATGGTCTTTGGACTGAGATTGGGTCTGATAAGAATAACATCTCTGGGTTTACTCCATTTTCCTCTCCTGTTGTTTCAGGAAATAGTTACACTGTAACAATGTCTAACTTTCAGAATTATACATTTGATCATTGGGATGATGGAACAATAAATGGCACAAAAATAATTGTGCCAAACAAAAATATCACCTTGAGTGCATACTATGGTTCCAGTCCAAGTCCTGTTGGATTTAGTCATGTTCACATTACACGTGGGCCATACTCTGTGCTAGCAACTGGTCAGTATACTAACGGCGGCATTCCTTACGTAGCGGTATTTCCAAGGTTGAATCTGTATGATAACTCTAGTCATCTGATAGGTACTGGACTTGGTACAATGTGGAATGTAGGAGCATATGATAGCCAATCATTTCAGATCTTGGTAAATGTCAGCAAGGCCTTCAAATCTTATGCTGTAGTAGTAGACAAGGCAGTATCAAAAAATGCTGTCACTGATCTGTCAAGTCATGGTACATCAAAAAACCCTACTGGCTTGTCTGCCATGCCATCGTCTCACACTCTGAGCTGTAATTGCACACCTCATGTATCACCAAGCACACAAGATACGAGCTCCATTACAGTTACCTTGGCATATGTTGGAGGTGATAGGGCATACTCGTCAACAATGGCTTTGAAGGTTTACCAGGATGCAAACCAAACTGTCTATAGGGACATAGAATCCCTTTCAGGAAATCCGTTTAATATCACATCTTTGCCAGTAAATCATAGATACAAAATCGAAGCTTATGCAAATGGAATGTACTCTAGTGTGGGATACGTTGATCTTCAGAAAACTCCTCAGACATTAACTCTCAATCTACCGCTGCCTGGGGGATTGCAGCCTAGGATTTTCTATAATGATGGATACACACCAATCTCTAATGCCACTGTAAGTGTACTATCACAAGATAATAAAACGTGGGCTTCAAGTCTTACTGATTCAAGTGGAAACACATTGCGTTTTTGGCTAGAGCCTACTATCATAGACAGCAATTATTTTGTTGTAGATGTACACATTAGTCCACACCTTTCGTATTCTTATTCGCCTATCTCTCTGCACCCTGGAACTTCGCAGAACATGAAAATAATTACACCGTGGCCTGCTNTCATAGACAGCAATTATTTTGTTGTAGATGTACACATTAGCCCGCACCTTTCGTATTCTTTCTTGCCTATCTCTTTGCACCCTGGAACTTCGCAGAACCTGAAAATAATTACACCATGGCCTGAAAAAGTAGAAGATCTTTTTACAGTAAAGATCTATAATGGACAATCAAGCACAGCACCAACTGCCAAAGGAAATTTTGTTGTATATCTATTTGACAATAATGGAAATGCCATTGGCCAGTCTAAAGCTAATTATCGCGGAGAAGCAAATTTCTCAAACCTCAAAGTGGGTGACTATACAATCAAAGCAATAGACGCACAAAATAACATAGAGTGGGGACAATCAAATATCGTAATCGATGGAACCAAGACAAGTTTTGCTATATTCCAGAACCAAACATCTTCTGGCATGTCAAACTAGTGTGTCTTAAACAAATCTCGCAATAGGTGAAATCTGTTTGTCTTGTGTACAAAGATGGTGTATTGTATACTAGTCAGTTAAACTGTGCTCTTGAGTGCCGCCTTGTGTTGTATTGGTAATGAAAAGGAAAACTTGGCANATATTCCAGAATCAGACATCTTCTGGCATGTCAAACTAGTTCGTCATACTAATTCTCTTGAGATTTAGTCTTGTGTTGTATTGGTAATGAAAATGAAAACTTGGCACCATGTTGTTTTTCTGGCATATTTTCTGCCCATATTCTGCCTCCATGGGCCTCAATAATTCCCTTGCATATGTAGAGGCCAAGCCCAGTTCCCTTGTCTGATTTTGTTACAAACTTGGAAAATAGGATTGAAACTATTTGTGGGTCTATACCTTTTCCGCTATCACTTACACTGACCTCTACAGAGTCTTTTGTATATTTTGAAGAAATGACTATCTTTCCCATTTCTGTGAACTTGATTGCATTGTGTAACAAATTGTAGACAACCTGTGAAATTCTGTCCCTGTCTGCATCTACTGGCATCTCTTCCGTCTCTGTTTGATGTATTATTTCTACATCATCATTGCTTAGCTGTATTGATTCGTCTCTTATCACTGTTGAAATTACATCATTTAGATCAAAGACCTCGGTCTTTAGCGTAAATGATTTGCTTTCCAGCCTAGTGACACTCAGTATGTTTTCAGTTAGGCGCTGAAGTCTTTTTGCATTTCTTGCTATGATTTTAATTTCTGGGTTGTCTTTTCCTAGTTGCTCTTCTAACATCTCTATGTTTACAAGTATTGGCATGATGGGAGTACGCAATTCATGAGCTGCTATGTTGATAAACTCTGTTTGCATTACAAGCTGTTTTTGAATAGATTTGAAGAACTCTGATGTTATAACTTTCATTGCCTCTGATTTTATCGAGCTTGATATTATTGGATCTCGAATTGCTTTGTTGAGCATCTCGTCTTCCATCTGACTATCTCTTAAAACTTGAATGAATTTTTCAAGTGCCTCAAGACCTCTGTTTACTCTAATGTTTGCTTCTCTGAACACTGCCTCTTGGTTTAATCTTTTTTTTATCATTGCATGCTTTTGCTGTATGTCAAGAGTTGTCTGAGTCAATTTTTCTCTAACTTGTTCTATTTTTTCTGCTCTTTGCTGTACTGTTTCTTCACGAGCTGCAAAGGCATCTCCCTTTATTTTTTCAACTTGTTCTCTTATGTGCTTTTGAATGGCTTTTACTTGAATGGCATGAAGTATTGCCCTGTCTGTTTCATCAGCTATTGTATTTGTCATGCCTTGTCTTTCAAATCCTTTAGAATGTCGACCTGCATTTTGTTGAATGTTTCTTCATCGATTATTCCCTTTTCATATTCTAGCCTAAGGTTGAGTAATCTTGATTTTAACCACCGAATTTGATCTTTTGATTGCTGTTCTGCAGCCATCCTGTTACATTCATTTAGAATTGATTCCAGCGTCAATTTCAAGATAAAACCTGTTATTATCACATCTATTACCTCAACAAAATGAATATGGGGCCCACGGTCCGCTAAGGTGAAAAATAAAACCAGTACTCTCATACTTTTTCTTGAGACTGTCTAATTTTTGATGAAATTTAACAGTCTGATCGCGATCTACCAAGTATGATGCATTTAGAACTATTTGATCAAATTCTGATTTTAACAAGCATCCAGCTTCTGAAGCCTTTGTAAGTTCACTATGAATTTGTCCACTTATTTGGTCTATTTTTTTATATGTTTGATTCTTGATTGCCTCATCCATCTTCATTTTAAGAAAATATGCTGTTCCTTCACCTGCTGATGACATTTCTTTTTTTATCTTCTCTATCTCTACACTGTCATGTTGGACTAGAGAGATTTTTTTAAGATCGGATTTATCCACCATTACTTTCAAGCCAAACTCGTCCTTGTCTTTGAGCTTTGTGACTTTGGATTTTAGGTCAGAGTATGACTTGATTAGCATTTTTTTTACACCATCATCTGTCTTGAATATTATTCCAAATCTGACTGGCAAGGTTGTACCAAGTGATCTTGATTCTTCTACTACTCTTTGATGAGCCGTGAGGTTTTCGACATCTGGCTGCATCTCTTTGAATGGTATGCTGCTTACTACTGCACTAATGTCTTTGTAGGCAATTGTATATGCCTGCTTTCCAAATAATCCAACATCACTGAAGCGANCTACTGCACTAATGTCTTTGTAGGCAATTGTATATGCCTGTTTTCCAAATAATCCCATATCACTGAAGCGCTGATTTTTAGATCCTTCTCTGACACAGTAAAGATACTTTCCGTCAACCATTTTTCTTTTTCCTAGTTTTGTGGCCTGTGCCAGAAACTGCGGAAAGTGTGGCAAGAAGATCAAGTGTTATGAGGTCAATGTCTGCAACAGAAACAGTTACACTTCCACCTATGACTACACCCTTTGCTAGAAGGCTGTCAAGTAAATCGAATCTGTTGTTTTGATCAGAAT
>NZ_RCMC01000198.1:7863-7994 GCF_011319475.1 Candidatus Nitrosotalea sp. FS | reverse complement strand
ACAGGAAAGGTGCCACAGGTTGGCAAATTTGTTGACCTGTCCAGAAAAGGATGGGATGATTTGGTTGACAAGTTCATAAACACTCCAGCGGTTTTCATGCAAGAAGCACTTTCCATCTTTGTTCCAGGAGG
>NZ_RCMC01000198.1:5492-7797 GCF_011319475.1 Candidatus Nitrosotalea sp. FS | reverse complement strand
GCAAGAGTAGAGGTATTCCGTGGAGCATTGCGACCATTTGCAACAACTGTCAACCAAGAACTAAGCGATGTTCTAAAATCAAGACTTCGAATGTACTTGGTACTGCCAGGAAGTGTTGACGGTACAGAGTCTGTCAATGAGAATACAATCAAGGCAGTAAACTATCTTACATCTGGAAAAGCAGTTGGAAATGCCGAGATAATTTACTATCCAGATGAAACAAGATCCTGATGAAAAAGTTTTCTGAGCTAAACGTCGGAGACGAGTTTTATTCAGAATGTGAAATTACACCACCAGAACTTGACAGCTATCTCTTGTTTTCAGGAATCAAAAATATCATTTATGAAAACAAGGAAGCATCAAATGAGAAAAAAATGGTATCAGGGCGAGCCATACTGTCANTGACAGCTATCTCTTGTTTTCAGGAATCAGAAATATCATTTATGAAAACAAGGAAGCATCCAATGAGAAAAAAATGGTATCAGGAAGAGCAATACTGTCCAAGATGGAAGGAGAGTTTACAAGACTGGAATCATGTATGGTAACCTCTTGATCTTTTATGGAGTTGACGGCGACCCTGACTGGAACAACAGGCAGACTAGATTTCTAAAACCACTCTACACTGGAGAGAAGTTAAAGATAAAATTTAGAATCTCTGAGAAACGTGAACTCAATGAAGAGTTTGGTTTGATTGCAGTAGATTTTGATGGGATCAATCAAGAAGACAAGACGGTTGTTGTATCAAAAAGAAACCTGTATCGGATGAAACGTTGATTTGAAATAATAATCAGAGTTCTTTGGACTAACTGTTAGTCAGAGTCCTTGTTCTGCTCGTGTTTATTGCCATTCTGCTTGTCTGGACCAAAATGATTTCCTTTGTCCACATCATTTTCGTGATCTTGCTCATTGTCGTGTCCATCATTGTGAGTTGAGTTGGATAAAACCGCGATTGGTTTTTCTTCGCTGTCATCAGATGTGGCGTTTTGATGCGAGTCTTCTAGGTGCGACATACCAGATTCCAGAGTGTTAGTTTTTTGTTGGAGTGCACTTACTTCTTTTTCAAGTCCAGTTATCCTTGAAAGCAGATNAAGAAGAACCTCAAATAATTTTGATATGAAAAATGAATTTCAATCCTAAAAAAAGATCTTGTATCAATATTTTAAGGATTTTTTACATGTACCTGAATTGATGCACTAGCAACATTACCAAGATCGTCAGTAATTGTTGAAGTGACTTTGTAAACTCCAGGTATGTCAGGAACAAAATACGTAAAATCGCCAGCAGTTCCCGCAAGAGATGAAGTAGAACCTGATGGCGCGGACAGACTCCATAGATTCTGCCAGCCGAAGGGACTTAACATGTGGGCACGAAGATCTACTTCGGTACCAGGCAGAACAGAGCCACTTGGACTGAGAGTAATTGCGATTGAAGGACATGGTACTTTGATGACTGCATTACCAGTAAGATGTACTGAGTTGGAGAATACGGATTTGCAAATATCATTAATTGTACCAGTATTAGTCAAATTTCCTCCTTTATTTTGGATCAAATTGGCGTTGTCCATGGTGCCAAAGTTGTCTATTTCAGAGAGTTGAAAGTTTGTAATCGTTCCACGATTTACAATCGTACCATAGTTACTTGTAGTGTGATGCGAGTGATTGTTCAATACCGCACCAAAATTGTTAGCAACATAACGATTTACATCATTGATTATAGTACCATAATTCTGGATAATTCCGCTATTAAGAATAGTTCCGTTATCTCCTGTCACTTTGATTGTTCCAGTATTGTTGATTGTTATGCCAGATGCAATTTTAATTATAGCATTATCGGTGATAGTTCCTGCATTATCAACGTTATCGGATGTAGTGACATATACCCCAAATGGAATTATTTTGTCATCAGTAGAAGATGGTACACTTCCTCCCCAGGTAGCAGGATCATTCCAATCTCCGCTTTGTGTTGCTGTGAATGTGAGAGCATGTGCATCATGGCCCGCAATTGAGAATAGTGCAGAGACTATTGTTAAACATAAAATTATGTAATATTTCAAATTGTATCAGCCACCATACTTTGCATAATGGTAATCATAATTTGTCGATTATTCATTTTTGATACATCCCGTACATAATTTAAAAACTTGGTGTAGAATAATGATGTAGTAATATTCTAAATTAATCATATTTTTTTGAGATGTGAGTACTATAGACTCACAGTACAAATCGTTCATCTAATTTTCCACTTGACAAAAAATCAAAACTAGTTATGACCTACCAGCGCGTCAGCGACAAGATTGATTGCAGTA
>NZ_RCMC01000198.1:4988-5466 GCF_011319475.1 Candidatus Nitrosotalea sp. FS | reverse complement strand
AAATTTACCTGTATTGATTTTATTCAAATCCCATGATATGGCCAGTCTTGTTATTAATTTTGATTTTTTTGACGGTGTCTTTACCATATGAAGAAACCAGGAGCTCTACTATCCAGGTCTGGTCTACTAGAACTGATTTTTCTATCTTGATTACAGAATAGCTCTGGCTCAGAAAATCTTTTGCGATCTCTTCAGCTTGTTTGTTATTGAAATTTAGGACAAACATGTAGCCAGTAATTTATAGCTGTTTTCTTTATTTATTCATGTAGTAGAAATTCTCTGTACAATTCTTCTATTTTGATGCCCCTACCTCGAGTGCAACATCGTCCCACAAGTCACCACTGCTTGCAGTCCACTTGCAAGTGACAGCACCTGGCGTGGGTACCACTTTGGAGCTTGATGCGCCAGTGATGGCACTTGGCATGTGGGTATTCCAGTGCTGTGTGCCTGTTGAAGCACCAAGTGTTACACCACCATA
>NZ_RCMC01000198.1:0-4926 GCF_011319475.1 Candidatus Nitrosotalea sp. FS | reverse complement strand
AGCAGCTGAATTATAGTTTGCAATGCTTGTTGGCAATGGACTTGACTGGTTTACTCCAGAAAATGAATATGCACCAACTATTGCAGAGGTTGTACCCTTCATTGTAACTACGATTGCTCCAGTACCAGTTGGGTTTACCAGATACCAGAATTCTGCGTCATTGTTATGAAATGATGATATTTTTTTTGTCAGCGATACGCCACCAAAAGTAATTNTTACCAGATACCAAAACTCGGCGTCATTGTTATGAAATGAGGACACTTTTTTTGTCAGTGATACGCCTCCAAAAGTAATCGAACCCACATTGCTATTGTCTGCACTTACACCTACAACAAGCAATCGGTTGTTTCCAGTTCCAACATTAAAGTCTGCAAGCATAATCGGATTTGAGGGAGACGTGGAACCTGATGTTGACTGGACATTGTCTAGTGTGATGCCATTTGTTGTAACAGTACCAGTTGTTGCAGAAGATATGTTTGATGGCGAACTGGTCCCAGCTGAATTGATTGCAGAAACACGATAAGTGTATGCAGTACTTGGAGAGAGTCTNGCGAACTGGTCCCAGCTGAATTGATTGCAGAAACACGATAGGTGTAACTAGTACTTGGAGAGAGTCTAGTATCATTGTATGCGGTAGTAGTGGAGCCTGTGTTTGATGTAACAGTAGACCAAGTATTGCCATTGTTTGTAGATCTATCAATATCGTATCCTGTTATTGCAGAGCCGCCGTTGCTTGATGGTGCAGCCCAGGACAGGTCGATTTGCGATGATGATACAACTGTTGTAGTCAGTCCGGTAGGTGGTGATGGTGCAGTTATGTTGCTAGGTGTAGTAGCAGAGGATGTATTTGATGGAGCACTGGTACCTTCAGAATTGATTGCAGAAACTCGGTATACATAAGAGGTATTTTNCTAGGTGTAGTAGCAGAGGATGTATTTGATGGAGCACTGGCACCTGCAGAATTGATTGCAGATACTCGATATACATAAGAGGTATTTTGAGTCAACCCCGTATCATAATATTTTGTAGATGTACTGCCAGTGTTTGCAACTAGAGACGACCACGTAGAACCCGAGTCAGTGGAACGTTCAATCTTGTATCCCGTAATTGTAGCGCCACCGTTGTTTGCAGGTGCAGTCCAGGACAGGTGGATCTGTGATGAAGATACGGTAGTAGCTGCAAGTCCTGTTGGTGGTGAAGTTACAGTGCTAGTTGTTGCAGATGCGGTATTTGAGTGTGGACTTGGACCAACTGAATTTTTTGCAAATACTGTATAGTTGTATGTTGTTGATGTACTCAATCCAGTATCTGCAAATGCTGTTGCGTTAGGAGTTGAAAAGAATGTAGTGTTAGTAGAATTTGAAAAGCCTCCAAAGGAGAGGCTGCCTCTTGATCGTTCCACTTCATATCCTGTTACTGCGGAACCGCCGTTATTTGATGGAGCAGTCCAGGACAGGTCGATTTGTGATGATGGTGTCGTTACTGCAGAAAGATTTTGTGGTGCAGATGGAGCAGTAGAAGATTGAGTTGTAGGAGATATCCAATTTACAGTGTATGAAAAGCTACTCCCAACCCAATATGATACAACTTGAGTTTGATTTACTTGAGGATTGAAGTCTTGCGGATAGCTACCATATCCACTAATTGTATAATTTTGATTAGAATTGTATCCATCACCACATTCACTTTCGGTATATCCAACCTCGTTGGTTGCAAATAAAACCTGCCCTGGAAGTGAATTACCTTGATTACTTTGGTTTGCAGTCTTGAAAGTATATGTCAAATAATACGACTGGTCATTGAGCATCTGAAATGATACATTATCTTTTAGTGGATGATAAGTCTGGTTTCCAGCTATTATTGTAGCGTTAGTAATTGTTCCATAATATTGATTTTGGCAAGATGTCTGACCCATCGCAAATGCATCATGTGAAATCGCACCAAGTGATACTACAAATATCGAAGCAAAGACAAGCGTAAGAAAATGTTTTCCATGATTACATGTGGACGTACATGCCACGAATTATCAATCATATTCAAGTTGCATTACATATCTCAGTATACTAGAAATATTCTGTAAGATAGATACATAATGAATTTCATTACTAGTACAGAATTCTAGTTTTTAGCACAAATTTTGAATCAGGTATGACTTGTCAGTGCATCAGTGACAAGCTTGATTGCAGTGATTCCAAGTACGATAACAACAAAGAGTCGCAGTTTTCCCTCATTTACTCTGGTAGACAATCTGCTTCCAACCATTCCACCCACAAATGAGCCAATTGAGAGCATTCCTGCCTCGTAATAGTTTGGATGTCCAAGAAGTGAGTGCACTATCATACCAGAAGCAGCTGCAAACATCAGTATGAACTGCGATGTGGGTGCTGCAAGCTTCATGGACAGGCCAATTGCAACAACCATCAATGGTACAAATACAGTGCCACCTCCAATTCCAAAAAAGCTGGATATTATCCCAGCAAAGAAACTTGCACCAACTGCAAGAACCATGATTTGTTTTGATAGGTTGTACTCGCGTGCCTCCATTTTTCTTCGCATGTAAATGTAAACCCCTGATGCTATCAATACAGCCCCGAACAACAACTTGAACAAAGGTGGCGATACTGCATCTGAAATGTATGCGCCAATGACTGTTCCAGGTATTGAAATCAGTGCGAGTTTTATTCCAAGTGAGTATACAATTCTTTTTTGTCTTGCATAAGATACCGTTGATGCAACAGAATTACTAAATGCTNTTCTTCGCATGTAAATGTAAACCCCTGATGAGACCAATACGGCTCCGAACAACAATTTGAACAAAGGTGGAGATACTGCATCAGATACGTATGCGCCAATTATTGTCCCAGGTATTGATATGAGCGCAAGTTTTATTCCAAGAGAGTATACGATTCTTTTTTGTCTTGCATATGATACAGTTGATGCAACAGAATTACTAAATGCCGCAAAGAGGCTGTCGCTTGCAGCTAGAGTCGGAGAATATCCAAAAAAAGTCAAGACAGGTACCACTACGAATCCACCGCCAAGGCCTATCATGGATCCTATTACTCCAGCTACAAAACCAAGGGGCAAGAGCCACAGATACTCAAACAATGATACCACCAAAATCTATTTTCTACAGATTAAAGAGTCACGTCAACCTTCGTAAACCAAGACGCGTCAATTACTTGGCTACAAGAAGCTTCCAGAGATATCCAGTAGTGGTCGTAGAAAGCTCAATCTCAAAGTGCTTGTTTCCAAGAGGTATGGTATGTGTAGTGCTGTCCGGTTTTTTTCCATTTATGTGAAAGTCTCGTAATGCATCCATCATGTCAGACAAAGTCTGATATCCACCAGGATGTTCCTTGTCCCAACATGAACATATTGTACTGTTTAGTACTACTCCAAAGACCGTCTTAATGTCACCATAGTTGCTCATATACGGGTTTGACTGGAGTGCGACAACAACTAGACCAGGAACATCTGGAGTACCCACCATTGTAATATCTCCAAGTGTTCCTTGGTTGTTTTTGAGTACAGTAGAGGTACAGTATGTGACAAGTGCCTGTTTCTTAGGATCAGTGATAAAGTTACAATATTGTGCTACATCAGCTGTACTACTCAATCTGATTGGTTTTGTCATGTTGATATGATATGATGCAAGATCAGTTTTTAGATCAGAANCAATTACTTGGCTACAAGAAGCTTCCAGAGATATCCACTATCATTTGTGGTGAGCTCAACTCGAAACTGTTTATTTCCAAGAGGCAGTGTACGTGTACTGGTAGTAGGATCTTTTGTTTGAAGATGAGTGTCGCGTAGTTTATCGACTAGTGCAGATAGAGTAGGAAATCCATCTGGGTCTTCCTTGTCCCAACACGAGCAGATTGTACTGTTCAGTACAACTCCAAAGACTGTCTTGATGTCACCATAGTTACTCATCAATGGATTTGACTGGAGAGCAACAACAACAAGACCGGGCACATCAGGAGTACCCACCATTGTAATATCACCAAGTGTACCTTGACTGTTTTTGAGCACAGTAGAGGTACAGTATGTGACAAGTGCCTGCTTTTTTGGATCAACTATAAAGTTACAATATTGTGCTACATCAGCTGTACTACTTAGTCTAATTGGTTTTGTCATGTTGATGTGGTATGATGCAAGACGGGTTTTTAGATCAGTGTTTTCTTCATCGTATGTAAAATCAAGAAATGCAACTTGGCCCGATGTGCTACCGTTTCCCATCATCGGAAGAAACTCAATAACTGCAACGGCAACTGCTGCAATAGCTATTCCAGCGATTATACCATAAAGATACTTTTTTGGGACCACGTGATAATTTTTTGTGCTGTATTAATAAAGCAATCTTCGAATTCGTCAATCTTAATTAATACCAAAATGTGTCTGGTCAATATTGCGAATCATACTATCAGGCTTTGGAGTTGTAGGCCAGAGCTTTGCAAAACTTTTACTTTCTAGATCAGAGGACCTGTACGCAAAACATGGACTAAAGCCAAGAATAGTTGGAGTCTTTGATTCAAAGGGTTCTGCCGCGTCATCAGCTGGACTTGATTTGAANAGGACCTGTACGCAAAACATGGACTAAAACCAAGAATAGTGGGGGTCTTTGATTCAAAGGGCTCTGCTGCGTCATCAGCAGGACTTGACTTGAACAGGTTGCTTGAGGTGAAAAAAAAATATGGTAACATACGAAAATACCACAACAAGGAAAAGGACGCAAACGGACTAGACATGATAAACGGCATGGATGCAGAAGTTTTGATAGAGACTACACCTAGCAACTACAAGGACGCAGAGCCTGGCATGTCGCACATTGTCAGTGCAATGAAAAAAGGATTACATGTAATTACAGTAAACAAGGGACCGCTTGCACTTGCGTTTCCATCATTGATAGAGCTTGCAACATAC
>NZ_RCMC01000305.1 GCF_011319475.1 Candidatus Nitrosotalea sp. FS | reverse complement strand
TAGTAAATCCCAAACTGCGACAACGTTGAATATCTGAAAACTAGAAGAAAGCTACACCAATTTTTTAAGAGACGTAATTTCAGTACATAAAGGGATGAAAACTCTTACACTTTCTATGATGGGAATCATGTGCATAATTGCAACTGGAGCAATTTTACCTCATGCATTTTCAGACAATACTGGTAATGTAATAATTACTAGCACTCTAGTCCAGCCGTCTCAAATCCGGGCTGGGGACACATTTGTAATCAACGCCACTCTAGTCAACAATTCTACGGGTGCAATAAATGTGAAAAACAGTTGTGGAGGGCCATTTTCTGTATCATTTGATGCCCATGCCAAGGTTGAATTAAAAAAAGTATGCAACTGGATGCCAATCCAGATAATATTGCAACCAGGTAAAAATATCACCGGTTCTAGTCTATTTTCAAACCTTGCCTACAGAGCAATATCTACAGGAGCTGCAAATGCGACGATAACATTTTCGTATGTCTTATACAACAAGACTTCTAATCTGTCATTTGATAACTCTACTAACATCTCAAAATCATTCTTGTTTATCATATCAAACCCATCTGGAGATTTGACTCATGTGATACCTTCCCCACTAGTACAATTCAAATCAGGAANATTTGATAATTCAACTAACCTCTCAAAGTCATTCTTGTTTACCATCTCAAATCCGTCCGGAGGATCTACTCATGTAATGACTTCACCACTAACGCAATTCAAATCTNAGTCATTCTTGTTTGCCATATCAAACCCATCTGGAGGCTCAACTCATGTGATGACTTTGCCACTAGTGCAATTCAAATCANAGTCATTCTTGTTTGCCATATCAAACCCATCTGGAGGCTCGACTCATGTGATGACTTCACCGCTAGTGCAATTCAAATCAGGAATTATGGCCAACAATGTGGAATGTCAACAAGGTCTTCAACTGGTAATCAAGGCAGAAAATGGCAACCCTGCTTGTGTCAAGCCTGATACGGTTACAAAACTTGTTGAATGGGGATGGGCAAAAACAACAACATCCTAGCTATTCTACCTGACGTTTATCTAACTTGCTACAACACTAGAGTTGAATTTGCGAATTATCTTAATGGTGTCATCCGAGAGTCTGATTGTATACGCTGCAGCATTTGGATCAGTTGACTGGGCAAGCGTCTCTGCAAACTGGGTCTTGTCCCTTCCCCTCTGATACATTCCGCCGGACTCTTTTATGCACAACGGAAATTTTTGCAGTTTCAATCCGCTCTGGAATAAATGAGAAATGAATTTTTTGTAATCTTCAGGCAAGTACCAGTCTGCTTTTTTTTCTTCGCACAACATTATCCATGTGTCTATCGTATTCTGGAATAGCGCTTTACTTCTGAGTTCTTCAAGGGTCATCTTGGTATTGTCTAAAAGTCTGCTCGTTTCATCTTTGAGCCGCATCTTGGGCACATTCCGCCCTTGTATCTGTTGTTGCATGCAAGACAGATGTACTTGACACCCTGGTTCTGTCCAAAGAAACCTCCTCCGCCAACTCCTGAATCAGAGCCCATTCCTCCCATGCGCTTGAGTGATCTGTTTCTTAGAACTAGTGGGAAGATGATAAACACTGCAAGTGCAATCGCTACCCCTGAAAATGGTGGCCAGTTGAGATATGATGCAAGTAACTGAATACCTATGCTAAACGCCAAAGAGCCAAAAAGGAATATGAGATAAGTTTTGTAATTTATCAACGTTAATGGTTACATCAAAAAGCTTATAAATTTTTGTCAGGATTGCTCAGGACTTATTGTGGTCTCAAGTAGGTTACCATCACGGTCATAGGCAAAAATGTCACCGTCTTCATACGGTGATTGTATGATTATTGATACAAATCCAAAGAAATTGTGTAAATCAGTGACTGAGGGCTTGGCAAGACCTGTTGGATGCGAGTGGACTGTTCCTACATAGCTTGTATCAAGTGGCAGAAAAGAATGGGGAAATCCTGCAAATGTGGGACCTGTATGGAAAAATGGTGGGATTACCAAACCTTCTACAAACACGTTACCCTTTCTTGATTTTCCCCTAAGTATCAATATGCATTCATTTGGGTGGTTCATCTTGCAATATGACAAGATTCCATCTCTGACATCTTTTTTTATGGTTACAGTCCTTTTTTGTTTCTCTTTTTTTGAAAAGATCAAACTTAGATATCTTCCTCTAATCACTAATTAAGATGTGACGGTATTACCTTAGCAAGATTTTTGTATTTGCAAGTCTTGCAAGGCTTGACTCTAGACTTGATATACTTTTTGAAAGGGAGTGATTGCTATCTTTTACGTCTGCTTCCAGTTTCTTTTTGGTAGATTCAATATTTGCAAGGTCTGACCGTGTTTTTTCAAGTTCGTGCTCTTTTGATTCAAGTGATTTTATGTCAAAAACTGTCAGGTCTTTTTCAAGTGATGATACTTTGCTAGAATATGTTTCCTTGAGTGAAATGAATTCATCAAGCCGTGATATTGTCTCCTGGATCTGCTCAAGTGACTTGTCAGTATCCTTGACTGATATGGAACCTGAGACTACGGATTTTTCCACGGCTTCAAGTATCTGTATTATACCTGTCTTGTTTTGTGGCGATATGACATCATATGGATTTGCAACAAGCTCATCCATCATCTTTCTTACTGGTTTTTCAAACGATGAGATGTAGCTATATCTTCCAAGTGGTCTTGAGATCTTTGAGAACTGCAAGTCTATGATATGTTTTACATCTGACTTTTCAGATGACATGGAATCTACTCTGTGTTTTATTTCCAAAAACTTGGCATGTCCACTGCTTGATTTTAAATCATGAATCTGTCTATCAAGGGATGTACTGGTATCTTTCAATGTGTGAATCTCTGACTCTATCTGTGATATTCTTTCGTTTTTTTGTGCTATTGTGTTTCTATACTCTGAAATCTCTTGACCTGTCTCTATAATTTTTCTACTGTTTGAGCGCAAGTTTTCTACAATATTAATTGATGATTGTAACTGNTTGTGCTATTGAATTTCTGTACTCTGAAATCTCTTGACCTAGTTCTATAATGTTTTTGCTGTTCGCACGCAAGTTTTCTACGATATTAATTGATGATTGTAACTGGTTTCGACTCTTTGCTACTTTTGCAATCTCGTCTTTGAGGTTGTCTGCATATTTTTTTGCAAAGATGTGGATTATTCTTGAATTTAATCCCAACACGTCTCCTATTTTTTTTAACATCTGGCTTATCTCAAGATTTAGCGCAACTGCTTGGTCATACTTGGAAGCGCTTGTCAGATTGGTTGAGGTCTCTTTTTTGATGGTTGATACTATTGCATCCTTGCCTCGTTTTACTATGACTCCAAGATTTCTGTCAACATCGTCTAGCTTTAGGTCGTCTGATTCAAGATGCAAAATAAGGTCACGTATCTTTTTNTTATCGTCTCTGAAATCTGTGGAGTCTCTATGTCATGGAGCATGCCAGGTATGTCTTCAAGTGATATTGTTTTTTCACTCTGAACTGGTACAGTAGGCTGTTCCTGTGTTTTTTTCTTGCCAAAGCCGAAAACCATTTTCCTTGATCACTTGTTATGATATTGTAACAACATTAAATATTATGCAAAAGCACATCATGGTACCATGAGTGACATACGGCTTGTCATGATAGGCGCAGTCATAATATTTGCAGGCTTTGTGGTTGGAGGGATTGCAAACTCTGGCTATTCGCAATATGCCGTACAAGCACAAAACTTTGATGACTGTTTTGATTATTCTACGGGAGTTGAAGTGCATGTCAAGTGCTCTGATAAGAGCTATGATTACATACTGTATCTTGTGTTGTCACTTGGCTTGCTAGGTGCGGGAGGGTTTGTGATGTACAAGGGAATACGCGGAAAATGGGATCATGATGTAAAAGACAATGAAATGGTTGGCCCAAAAAATCCCTGATCTTATCTTATTGCATGTATCTTGACAAGATATTGTATTGCATTTAGAAACTCGTCATCTGAGATTTGTCCTGTTGTCTGTAGCTTGGCATCGTGTTTTACCCAACTTGGGATTGTTGTAAGGTTGGAGCCTATATCCATGGTGCCCTGCTGTGCCATTGACTTGAGAAGATCTACACTTGATATTTTATCTTGAGACCACTGGTAGACACTTGTTGCCCATTGAGCTTGAGGTTTGAATGAATTTGGTAGTTCATTGATTGTGGTTATGTGATATCCACTGCTTCTTATGTTGTCAATTAACGATTGTAGGTCTTGTATCTTTTGCATGTCTGGTACGTTTGTCTTGATTGTTCCGTTGTTCTGGGCATAGTCTTGGAAATTGAGTGTGACTATGGCATAGCCACTTGCATGTACGGTATCCTTGATACTTGACATTATTTTTTCATTGAGCATGCTCTGGTTTGTGTTTTGTGCAAGCACTCCTGAGAATATGTTTGCGGGATAGCTAGAAATGTTTTCAACAAGATCTGGGGAAATGACTAGAGGGCTACCGCTTATGATTCTGATATTGTTACTTGATGCGGCATAAAGTGTGCCATTATCNACTATGAATATTTTCTGTAAGATCTGTGGGAATGACTATGGAACTACCACTCATGATTTTGATGTTGTTACTTGATGCTGCATAAAATGTGTCATCGTTNGATCTTTTGTAAGTGTTGTATAATCTTCAAAACTCCATCCTCCTATTGCAATATCCAAGTTACTTGTTTTTGACTTTAGNTGCCATTATCTGTTTTTCCATAGGGGGGTATGAATACAGTTGGTGTGGCACCAAGCATGTTTGATATCTTGGTCTTTGATTGTTGTAACAAATTTGATTGCTGATCTTTTGTAAGTGTTGTATAGTCTTCAAAACTCCATCCGTTTATTGCAATATCCAAGTTATCTGCTTTTGATTTTAANGTCCTGGACATTGTCCAATCTGAATGCCACACAATTACAGTTTGGTATTGGTGGAACCTGATTATTTGTTGGCAGGACTGTGGGTGGTGTGATGGGAGGAACAGGTGAGGTTATTGGTGTTGTTTTTTGATTTTGTTGTATCTTTATGGCTGTAATTGTTCCATCCTCTGTCATGCTTGCAGTTGCCCACTCGGAACTGTCATCTGTTTTTGTCACCTTGAATGTATAATCGCCCACTTTGAGGTTTGAAAAATATGCATCACCTCTTGGTGTGACCGGAGAATCTGATACCTTGTTGCCTGTTGAATCAAAAAGACTGACTAGAAACTTTCCATCTGATGGTACCACTGCATGTGATTGAGAACTGAATAATGTTACAGTGACAAGTGAGTTGACTATGGGGGGCCAGTTTGTTGTAACCTTTACTTCTTGAGATATTCCTGGCCTGAGATATACTGGAGAAGTAGAATATGCTAGATGGTCTCCAATGTGAATGTCCACAATATAATGATCACCTGGAGATGTAGTTGGCTCTATCCAAAAACGTAACGAGTCTCCATTTGCATTTGTGGAACTGTGGGCCCATGTCTTGTTTATTTGGGCATCTCTGACATAGACTGTAGCATTTGTAATTGGTGTCAGACCATCGCTATAGAATGCATTAATTCGCATTCCCCCTGGAATTGGCAGCTTTATTGTCACATCCTGATGGGGCTGTTGCAGATCCACATATGTCACACTAGAGTACATGCTGTTTGCATATGCCACAATCTTGTATTGGTGGCCAATGGGAAGCGATACAATGTTGAATGGATTTCCTGTAACTGATTCTATTTCTTTGTAAGGTGTCTGACTAGAATCTTGGTAAATTTTCAACGAGACTGGCCAATAGTCAGCAGTGTCTCCATTGGTATAAGTCAGTGTAACTGCAATTGAGCCGCTTCCGTCTGCAAATGATGATGACGGAATTAAAAACAGTAGAGCTGGTAGAATCAAAATGAATTTCTTATGTTGCAATATGTGTCAAATATTTCGTCAAATGTCTTACCTCAAACATGCTAGACAGTGCTTGTTATTAAGAATCAGTGCTGACAAGTATGAAAGTCCCGGACTAGATTCCTATTCTGTCAGCACTGGTCCAAGTGATATCTTTTTTGAACAAGTGTTCAAAGACTGCACCAATAAGAAAAAGATCCATGATCTGCTTGAATCCTGTCACTAGAAATATTCCGTATGGGATAAGCCTTGGGTCTTCATTGTCAAGCCTTACTGCAAGTGATACCTGCAGACACTGTAGTGCTAAAAATATCGCAAACATCTCAAGTACAAATAATCCTCCGCCTGAGACTGCCGAGTAAATGGCACCACCTAGTGTTATGAAACCCACAAAAGGCATGATGCAACTAGAAAATACCATGTAGGGAAAGACAAATCGCTGTAATATCCCAAATCGTGGGTTTGTTAGCGCATCAGAATGTCTTGCAAAGACCTGGAGGTTTCCTGCATACCATCTCTTTCTTTGCTTGTATAGGCTCTTTAGTGACTCTGGTGCCTCTGTATATGCAGTAGAGTTTGTGCTTCCAGCTATGACCAATTTTGTTTTAAGAATCTTGAGTGTGACATCAAAGTCTTCCACCAATGTATCCTTGTGGTAGCTTCCAATCTCTTCTAAAACGCTTCTTCTAAAAGCTCCCAGTGCTCCTGGTACTACAGATATTGCACCAAAGACGTCAAGGGCTCTTCTTGCAATCTGAATTCCTCCGACATATTCTATTGCCTGACACCATGTGAGCCAGTTCTTTCTGTTTCTTACCTTGATGTTTCCTGCAACTGCTGCAACATTTTTGTCAACTGAGAATCCTTTGGCTAGATGTATCAATGAATCATGTCCTATTATGGTATCTGCATCAACAATTACAATTATTTCTCCTGTGGAATATGCCAAACCAAAGTTAATTGCGCTTGCCTTACCACCGTTTGTCTTTTGTAAAATCTTTGCTTGTTTTTTGTACTTGCTCATTATTTCAAACGTCTTGTCCTTGCTACCATCATCAACTACAACGATCTCCTTGTCTGGGTACTTGGTATCTATGAGAGCTTGAATTGTTCTTTCAATTACTTTTTCTTCATTGTATGCGGGAACAATTACTGTAATTTTTGGAAATGATGTCAATTCTGGAATTGACAACTCACGACGTTTACTGTATAGTGCAAGTGGAATGAACAAGAGTGTGCTCCAAAACGTCATGGTCAGGCCCCACAACAAAATTGCCCTTGATATGGAATCTTGGGTGAAATACGTGTCATAGCCTACAGTTACTCCAAGAAAGATAGGGGTTCCTAAGAGAAAGATCAAAAATGACGAGGGAAAACGCTTTCCNCATACTGATGACTGAAAATACAAGTAATGCCATCAAAATCAACAGGGCAAAGATTGCACCACTTATCACAAGTAAGACGGGATCAAATCTTTTTTGTTGTGACACGTCTGATATTCGGATGCCATCTTAATTGGTCTTTATCTTGAACGAGGTCTTGATTGTGTAGTGATATAATCAATGAATCATATTGATTAAGTAATAGAATGTGTGAAACTCTGATACGCTTGAAGCTAGTCCTTGTTTTGCTTTTCTTAGTATCTCTTGGGGCTGTAANAACGCTTTCCATACTTGAATTTTGAGGATAGGTTTCCATGCAGACTTAGCATCTGATATATTACGATAACAGCTCCCAGTCCTATTGCAATCATACTGATGACAGAAAATACAAGTAACGCCATCAAAATCAGCAGGGCAAAGATTGTACCACTTATCACAAGTAAGACGGGATCAAATCTTTTTTGTTGTGGCACGTCTGATATTCAGGTACCATCTTAATTGGTCTTTATTTTGTATGGGACGTGATTGTGTAGCNAACGCCTTCCATACTTGAATTTTGAGGATAGGTTTCCGTGTAAACTTAGAATCTGATATATCACGATAGCTGCACCAAGCCCTATTGCAATCATACTGATGACTGAAAATACAAGTAATGCCATCAAAATCAACAGGGCAAAGATTGCACCACTTATCACAAGTAAGACTGGATCAAA
>NZ_RCMC01000042.1 GCF_011319475.1 Candidatus Nitrosotalea sp. FS | reverse complement strand
CCGGGGCGTCCCGGACCTGGTGCTGCTGGTCATCGATACCGAACGGGTCGGCCCGGAGCTCCGCTACGAGCAGGTGCCCGGCCAGCCGGACCCCTACCCCCACATCTACGGCCCCCTGAACACCGACTCCACAACCAAGTATACAAAACATAACAGAAGAAATTTTGCCAGAAGTACCAAAGATAGAATCGATACAACAAGAACCAGAAAGAAAGATACAACTTCCCACAGCAATCAAGATACCAGAAGAAGAAAAATTAGAAGATGATGACAAGGATTTGGATAAGATAAAAAGCGAAATAATGAAGGCATTATCAAAACTAGAACAAGTAGAGGTAGAATAATTGACAGTAGATGATGCCATTGCGGCATTATCACCACAGGCATTAAAGCTGATCAAGAATAATTTTGTCATAGGTCTTGGCAGTGGAAGAGCTGCAACTGCAATAGTGAAGTTATTATCATCACACATCAAAAAAAACAAATTTTCTGTCAAGGCAGTACCGACATCATTACAGATCAAAATGGAGGCAGAAAAAGGAGGAATCCCAATAATAGAAGCAGACCAGATCAATCACATCGATCTGGTCTTTGACGGCGCAGATCAGATAGACGCAAAAGGAAATATGATAAAAGGTGGCGGAGGAGCACTGCTACGAGAAAAAATTCTGATAAGTGTTGCAAAAAAAGTTGTAATAATTGCAGATGAATCAAAATTTGTCAAAAAACTTGAGCGAAGTATACCTGTAGAGGTACACCCATTTGCAAGAAACATAGCTGACATGCAAATAAGAGAGTACGGAGGTAAGCCACACATCAGATTGTTAGAACGCGGCTATCCATTTGTAACTGAAAATGGAAACATAATACTTGATTGTGATTTCGGTCAGATACAAAATCCCAAAGAACTTGCAGCAAAAATAATAGGCATCCCAGGAGTAATAGAGGTTGGAATATTTCCAAAACCTGATATTATTTACAAGGCAAAGAAAAACGGCAAGTATGAAATTCTATAATAATAGCAGAACGTGAATTATATCATGAAATGTGATCGTTGTGAAAATACTGTTGCATATTCTAGAAAATATTCTGGAGAGAATCTTTGTTCCAGTTGTTTTTCAAGATCAATAGTACACAAGACTACAAAAACAATGTCCAAGTATAACATGATAAAACCTGGCGATGTGGTAGGAGTTGCCGTATCAGGTGGAAAAGACTCACTCTCGTTATTACAAGTGTTAAAAGAAATTTCATTAGATCATCATTTTACACTAAAAGCTATTACAGTTGACGAGGGAATTCCAGGGTATAGAGACGAGGCTCTCAAGATTGTAGAAGAATTTTGCAAAAAGATCAATGTAGAACATAAAGTATATCCATATAGTTCACTTTTTGGCACAACTTTGGAAGAAACACNTACAGTTGATGAGGGAATTCCAGGCTATAGAGACGAGGCTCTCAATATCGTGGAAGAGTTTTGCAAAAAGATCAATGTGGAACATAAAGTATATCCATATAATTCGCTTTTTGGCACAACTTTGGAACAGATATTAGAACTTAGGAATGGTGAAAAAACATCATCTTGCTCAATATGTGGAATATTAAGAAGAAGGGCAATCGATTTTGGTGCAAGTGATCTACAGGTTGATGTAATAGCAACAGGTCACAATCTGGACGATATGTTACAAACTTTTATCATCAATATTATTTCAGGAGACACAAAAAAAATTGGTTGGATGGATCCAGATACATCCGAAAATAAGATACGAAAGATAAAGCCATTTTGCGAGATTTATGAAAATGAAATTGTGTTTTATGCTTTTACAAATGAAATCCCATTCCAGTCAGAAGAATGTCCTCACATGAACGAAGGAATTAGAACAGAAATTCGTAATTTCCTAAATTCTTTGGAAAAGACTCACAGTGGAATCAAAAATAACATGTACAAGTCAATTTTGAAAATCTCCTCCACCCTTAAAGAATCCAACAATTCAGAATGGAAAACTTGTTCAAAGTGTGGAAATGAATGCACAGGAGACATATGCTCTGTATGCAACACGCTAACCAATTTACGATTGAACTAAATCCTAATGCAGATAAAGAACTGTAATTACAATAAATTTGGTAGTAGGTAGGGTTGGGGCGCTAGCCGTGCCCTATCTCTGAAACCGGCTATATGCAGAGACCAGCAACCACTGGATAAATCTCTAGATAGACGGTACTCGCTTGACTTGCGGATATGAAATCACGCCGAAGCGGGTGGATACAGGACTGAGGTTATCCGAAGGGATGACTCTCAGGTTCTAACTGCCGAAAGGGATGAGGTCCGGGAGGGAGCAATCCTAAGGTAGAGCATCCACGCTGCTTCGTCTACGTGGCGGATCTTGCTTGACTTGAGATGAGACCGCTTGTTTAGACTGGAACCAGCGGATCTACTACCTTAATATTCTTAAATTAAAACTTGTAACAATATGGAAGGATTAATCTCAGGAAAAAAGAGAACTTATGACGAATTTAGATCCAGCATGCCATCTAGCGTAGCAACTCTATTTGATGAAATTCGTAGTTATTGTCTGGCACTTGGACAAAATGTGGTTGAAGATATTCGAATGCATAGGATTGTATTTGCAAAATCAATCAAATTCCGAAGTTTTGCAGACGTTGAACCACAACGAGATTCTGTCATAATAAAGATCAAAAAAGATAGAAGGGAACCAGAAAAAGAATTACAAATAAAACTAAATGATAATCTTGATGAAATTAAGAAACTTCTTTTGGACGCATATACTAGTATTCACTAGTAACGAATTTCAAAGTCAGAGAATTCTCCGACATACTTTTCTTCAGTAACTTTTAGTTCTTGTACAACTGCTCCAGCAGGACCAAAACGAGCCCATTCTACTACTGCATCTACGTTTGAATCATTTCCTTCCAAGACGGCTTCTACTTTATTGTCTGGAAGATTTCTGACCCATCCCAAGACATTGTTTTTTTCAGCAGTCTCCATCATTCCCTGACGAAAGTAAACACCTTGTACTCTTCCTTCTACCAAAAGATGAACCCTCTTTGAATTCATGATCTTGTTTTTTAAAACTAGTATTTAGTCTTGAAGAATTATTCTCGCTCTTTCATTCTGGAACGTCCAGTCTTTCTAGCTGCGATGCTTCCAACCTTACGTCCAGGTGGAGCGTTTCGTGAGACTGTGGAGCTTCTTCCAACGTGTTGATGTCTTCCACCACCGTGAGGGTGAACATATACAGCTTGAGCAACACCTCTGACTATTGGATATTTGTGTCCCTTTGAGCGCTTTCTTCGCCATGCAGGTCCAGCTCTCATAAATGGTCTATCACCAACACCCCCTCCAGCAAGAACTCCAATCATTGCACGGTTCTGTGGATTAAGTGTGGTAAATTTTCCAGATGGTAGTTTTATTGTTACACCCTCAGAGCTATGTGAAAATACTGTTGCATATGTTCCAGCAGATTTTACTATTGCACCACCATCACCAAAATGTTTCTCAACATTACACACGATGGTACCATCAGGAATATTTTGAACACTGATAACATTACCTGGAGAAATATCTGACTTTAAACCAAATTGAAATTTAGAACCAATTTTAGTACCTAGAACTGACGGAATGAAAGATAGTAAGCCAGTTTCAAATCTAATTTTAGCAAGAGGAGCATCTCTTCCGGTTTCATGGACTATATCTACCACTTTGGCCTCATGTTGTTCTGCTAATTGAAATCGAGGATATTTGGCTGGAAGTAACTTGCCAGTAGAAGCTGCACGGAACTGCATTCCTCCTCTACCTCGTCTTCTTACTAGTGGTCGCTTACCCAAAGTACCGGTTTTGGTTTATCTTGTAAATTTTAATCTTCTGATCCTAAAATCTGGATCAAAGACGACAAAGGTATAAAAATTAGTTTGAGGGTGCTAAAACTGTGAGCCAGAACACACTCTCCCTTAAGGTACTTGAGGCTTATACTCGTGATGTAGGGAGAGGAGTGGCACGTATTGATTATGATTCTATGGATTCACTGGGGGCTTCTACAGGTGATGTTATTGAAATCAAGGGAAAAAGAAGAACTGTGGCTAAATGTTTACCACTTTATCCCTCAGATGAGGGTAAAGGAATCATCAGAGTAGATGGACTGGTTCGAAACAATGCAGGAATTGCANCAGTGGCTAAATGTTTACCACTTTATCCCTCAGATGAGGGCAAGGGAATCATCAGAGTAGACGGACTAGTTCGAAATAATGCAGGAATTGCGATAGGCGATACTGTTGCAGTCAGAAAGATCAAGGCAGTAGCTGCTGAAAAGGTAGTTGTCGCCCCATTAGAANGCGATACTGTTGCAGTCAGAAAGATCAAGGCAGTAGCTGCCGAAAAGGTAGTTGTTGCCCCACTAGAAGCAATACCTCCAATTGATGAGAGATATCTTGCAGATGCATTAGAAAGTGTTCCATTGATAAAAGGCGATAATGTGATGGTGCCTTATTTTGGAGGAAGGTTAACTTTTCAAGTCATAGGTGTTACTNATGCATTAGAGAGTGTTCCATTGATAAAAGGCGATAATGTAATGGTGCCTTATTTTGGAGGAAGATTAACTTTTCAAGTCATAGGTGTTACCCCTGCAGCTGATGCAGTACTTGTTACACAAAAGACAGTGTTCCACATTGCAGAAAAAGGAGAGACCCTCCGTGGTGTACCACAAGTAACATACGAAGACATTGGAGGATTAACTGATGAAATTAAGAAAGTTCGTGAAATGATAGAACTTCCACTAAGACACCCAGAGATCTTTGAAAAACTTGGAATCGAAGCTCCAAAAGGAGTATTATTGTACGGGCCACCAGGAACTGGAAAAACATTGTTAGCAAAAGCTGTTGCAAATGAAAGCAATGCCCATTTCATTAGCATATCAGGACCAGAGATAATGAGCAAGTTTTATGGAGAAAGTGAAGCTAGACTAAGAGAAATTTTCAAAGAGGCAAAAGAAAAATCACCATCCATCATATTCATTGACGAAATTGATTCAATAGCTCCAAAACGAGAAGAGGTTACAGGAGAGGTAGAAAGAAGAGTAGTTTCCCAGTTGCTTTCTCTAATGGACGGTCTTGAAGCTAGAGGAAAAGTAATAGTCATATCTGCAACCAACAGACCAAATGCAATTGATCCAGCCCTTAGAAGACCTGGAAGATTTGATAGAGAAATTGAGATCAAGGTACCAGACAAGAAGGGTAGAAAAGACATCCTAATGATACATACAAGAAACATGCCACTTAGTGATGATGTTAATGCAGACAAGATTGCATCAATAAGCCATGGCTACGTAGGAGCTGATTTAGAATATCTATGTAAAGAAGCTGCAATGAAGTGCCTTAGAAGATTACTTCCAGAGTTAAACTTGGAGGATGAAAAACTCCCACCAGAAACACTTGACAAGCTAGTAGTTAACGGTGATGACTTTCAGAATGCCATAAGAGAAGTTACACCATCAGGTATGCGTGAAGTATTCATTGAGAATCCTGATGTAAGTTGGGATGAAGTTGGAGGACTTGAAAGTGTCAAGCGCGAATTACAAGAAGCTGTAGAATGGCCAATGAAATACCCTACATTATACTCCAAGTTAGGACACAGAATGCCAAGAGGAATATTATTACACGGTCCTAGTGGAACTGGAAAAACTCTAATGGCAAAAGCTGTTGCAACTGAAAGTGAAGCCAACTTTATTTCCGTAAGAGGGCCAGAACTATTATCAAAATGGGTAGGTGAATCAGAGCGTGGAATAAGAGAGATATTCAGACGAGCAAGACAGGCATCACCTTGTGTAATATTTTTCGATGAGATCGATTCCATTGCTCCAATACGTGGAGTAGGAGGAGAGACAGCAGTAACAGAAAGAGTGGTAAGTCAGCTTTTGACTGAGTTAGATGGAATAGAAAGCTTGCATGGAGTCGTAGTACTTGCTGCAACAAACAGAGCTGACATGATAGATACCGCATTGCTAAGACCAGGCAGATTTGACAAGATAATACTAGTTCCATTACCAGACAAGGAAGGAAGGAAGAAGATCTTGGAGATAAATACAAAGGAAATTCCGGTAGTAAAAGAGCCTATGACAAATNAGGAAGGAAGGAAGAAGATTTTGGAGATAAATACAAAGGAGATTCCAGTAGTAAGAGAGCCCATGGCAAACGGCATGAAGAATCCAGACTTTGTAGACATTGAAAAGATTGCAGAAGCAACAGATGGAATGAGCGGTGCTGATGTAGCATCAATAGCAAACACTGCAGTATCACTTGTAATACATGAATTTCTTGACAAATATCCTGATCAAAAGGAAGCCGAAAAACAGGCTACAGAAGCAAAAGTAACCATGAGGCATTTTGAAGAGGCCGTAAGAAAAGTAAAGACCCAGAAGGAACTAAAGATAGGCGAAAAAGTCGCAGTTCCGTACTATAGGTAATTTTAATAAAATAACTTTTCTAGTTCTAGTAAATGTCACAATTTGGGTACAGGGGTAAAGGGTTAGAATTTCTTACAAGTAACAAGATAGAGATAGGAAGTCAAGTAAAGATTCACGCCGATTCAATTTACACAGGGGTCATCATGCCAAGATATGAACACAGTGATGATCATCACATTGTTCNGAAGTCAAGTAAAGATTCACGCCGATTCAATTTACACAGGAGTCATAATGCCAAGATATGATCATAGTGATGATCACCACATTGTTTTGAAACTAAAGAGCGGATACAACATAGGTCTTGAACTTGACAAGATAAAAAAAATAGAGTTAGAGTCTCCGCCTATAATGAAAAAAGAAACCAGCTACAAGTCACAACAAAATCCANAAATAGAGTTAGAGTCTCCACCTATAATGAAAAAAGAAACTAGTTACAAATCACAACAAAATCCGAAACTTCCAAAAATTCTTCTCTTGTCAACAGGAGGTACAATCGCAAGTAGAATAGATTACAGAACTGGTGCAGTCACTCCTGCTCTCACTGCTGCAGAGCTTAATGCAAGTGTGCCAGAACTTGCAACTATTGCAAACATAGACACTGAGGTACTTTTTTCAGAATATTCAGAGAATTTACTGCCTCAACATTGGATAAAGATTGCAGAGAAATTAGACTCTTATGCCAAGTCAGAATATGATGGAATCATAGTAGCGCATGGTACAGACACTATGCAATACACAGCATCAGCATTGGCATTTTCCTTGGCAGGATTTCCAAAACCAGTTGCGCTAGTAGGTTCCCAGAGATCATCAGATAGACCATCATCAGATGCAGCGTTGAATCTAATTGCAGCTACAAGATTTTTGACAGATGTACGTTCTTCAGGGATTTTTGTGGTGATGCATAATAATTCAAGCGATGATGAGATTGCCTGTAACTGGGCAACTCGTGTAAGAAAAAATCATACTAGCAGAAGAGATGCATTCAAGACAATAGGAGGCCCTCCTGCATATATTATCAAATCAGCAAGCATTGAAAAAGACAAACAGTTTGACATTCCAAAAAGAGAATATGCACCAAGAATCAAGTTTGATAGTCGTGTCCTACTTTTGAAATATTATCCAGGATTTGATCCCAAGATTGTCGATTATGTGATAGACTCTGGATATAGAGGAATAGTAATCGAAGGAACTGGACTTGGACATGTCGGAAAAACAATGTATGGAGTAATAGAAAAGGCCAAGAAAAATGGGTTGTTCATAGGAATGACCTCCCAGTGTATTGATGGAATGGTAAGAATGACGGTATATGACAGTGGAAGAGATCTCTTGAATCTTGGAGTCGTGCCACTTGGAAACATGATACCAGAGACTGCACTTGTAAAGACAATGTGGGCCTTGGCAAACTCTAAAGATTCTGGCGAGATGACAAAACTGATGAAAGAAAATATTGCTCTTGAATTTTCAGACTAAGCTTTAAAGCAAGTACAAGAATAAAATTACAAATGTCCGAAATCCAGATTGATAAGATAGGACTTCTTGTAGGATTAGAGATTC
>NZ_RCMC01000125.1:7721-8108 GCF_011319475.1 Candidatus Nitrosotalea sp. FS | reverse complement strand
GATTCAATACAATTTAAAACCCTAATTATCCTCCTCATTGAATCGAATCAATCGTATTGTACATACCAAGATAGACAAGATTGCATAATTTTGATTTGCACTAAATTTGCATATTATTTGGAAATATCGCTAAATAACAAATTTTGATTTTTGCTTGTAATGACAAAAATACTTTTATCTGGAATGGCAATAGCAACTGTACTTTTTGTACTTGGAATGAGTGCACAAAGTTTTGCAATGCCAATGCCAGACAAAACACAAAATATCGTACAAAGTTATGCATTGAGAAAAGATGCAACACAACAACTAATGGTGACATGTGATTCTCCCACTACTAAAGGAGGTAAGGCAACTTGCCACCTGGGACTAAAGCCACAAGAAGGAATT
>NZ_RCMC01000125.1:0-7664 GCF_011319475.1 Candidatus Nitrosotalea sp. FS | reverse complement strand
CACAAGAAGGAATTGATGGATTAGCAATACAAACACCAACAAAACCAGTAAACGTCATCACACAACCCAAACCAAATCCACAACCAGAAATGATTTTGACAAGCATTTCAACACCTGGAGGAAGTACGCTAAAATGGATACCAAAGCCACAAGAAGGAATTGATGGATTGGCAATACCAAAGGCAGCAGACCCACCCACAATGCTAGTGGCCGAACCTGTCATATCCAAAGGTGGTATTGCAGTATTGCATCTAATCCCAAAACCACCTCAGAGTTCCTGGGATTCTGTATCCTAGTATAAAATCCACACCTCAATAAAATGAGGATTTTTTTATTCAAATAAATTAGATATGCCATCTGCAAAGATTTGCATGTTGATTTGTACTCATTTTGAAATATCGCTAAATAACAATCAGTATTTTTTCACATATGCAGAACTTGAATCGAGCACATCTAATTATGATACTAGGCATAGGAATTGCATTAGTAGCATCACATGATGCATTTGCAACAGATATCTACGATCAAAGTAACAATCAAAATACTGTAAACACACAACAGATTTCCAACACATCAAATTCTAATAGTATTACAGTTTATGACAGTGCTTTTTCAGTCCAGTATAGCATCAACAATGGACAAGTGATCAGCGTTCATGGTAACAACCAATCACGATCTGTCATAGTGCAGACAAAAACTACGGGAGATGGAATATTGATCATTACATTACCAAGAGGACTAATTGATTCTAAAATAAATGGGAATGATGATAGATTTTTTGTATCAATTGATGGACAAGAAGAATCATTTGATGAGATAAAGACAACCGACACTGACAGGACTCTAAGTATTCCATTCAGTACAGGTGTGAAAGAAATTGAAATCATTGGAACAAAAGCAGTACCAGAATTTGGCATTATCACATCACTTACACTTTTAATTGCAGTTACATCAGCAATTTTACTTGTTACAAGAACAAAAAAGATTTTGTCATAAAGGATAGAAATTTGACTAGTACAGACATAGAAAAGATCACGTATGACGAATACGATATACCAAAATGTAGAAATTGTAAACATGATCTAACTGATCATTATCACTTGAAATCTACAGGTCACGGTTGTATTGGTAATAATGAAAAATGCACTTGCATATCATTTAGCATATAAAATATCACAACATTTCCCTTGATGAAATTAAACCATATAATCAATTTTCCGCAACGCCTGAATTCGGTGCTATTAAATAATCAAAATTTCAAATTCACATCATGTTTGACAATATATTTTCCAAAGTTATCAAGGCACCAGAGTTTCCGTTAGATTTTGACTGGATAAATACAAAAGAACCACTTTCACTTGAAAATCTCAAGGGTCACATCATAGTTCTAGACTTCTGGACGTATTGTTGTATCAACTGTATGCATACATTACCAGTACTTGCAGAGCTCGAAGAAAAATACAAAGATGTACCAGTTGTATTCATAGGAGTACATTCTGCAAAGTTCTTCAACGAACAAGATAGAAAAAATATTGAACAGGCAGTAGCAAGATACGAGATATCACATCCAGTGCTAGTAGACAAGAAAATGACTGTTTGGAACAGGTTTGGCGTAACTNAGCAAGATATGAGATATCACATCCAGTCCTAGTAGACAAGAAAATGACTGTCTGGAACAGGTTTGGAATAACGGGGTGGCCCACTATTGCAATAATTGATCCAAATGGGACTCTGGTATACAGACAGTCAGGAGAGGGTCAAAAAGAGATGATAGTAGACACAATCGATGTTCTTTTGGAAAAACACGAAAAGTCACATACGTTAGCAAGAGAGCCAATCAAGATTGTAAAAACCATCCAGAGAAATAACACAACTTTGTCTTTCCCAGGCAAGATATCGATACTCAATGACAAGATTGCAATATCGGACTCTAATCATAATAGAGTAATCGTTACTAATCTTTCAGGCAAAATATTACATGTAATTGGCAGTGGCAGGACAGGCCTACAAGACGGTAAATTTTCAGATGCGACATTTTTTAGACCTCAGGGAGTTTCATGGAAAGGTGAACTAATCTTTGTTGCAGATACAGAAAATCATGCACTGCGAAAGATAGATCTACAAAGCAAGCAAGTTACCACAATTGTTGGCACAGGCAAACAAGGTCCATGGAGATCACTTGGTGGCAAAGGAAAAGAAACTGCAATTTCANTACAGAAAATCATGCAGTACGAAAGATAGACATGCAAAGCAAACAAGTTACTACAATCGTTGGTACAGGCAAACAAGGTCCATGGAGATCACCTGGTGGTAGAGGCAAAGAAACTGCAATTTCGTCACCGTGGGACGTAGCAGTAAAAGATAACCTAGTATTCATTGCAATGGCAGGAAATCACCAAATATGGACATATGATATCAATACAGATTTAGCAAAACCCTTTGCTGGAAATGGTCAAGAAGATATCANATTGCAATGGCAGGAAATCACCAAATATGGACATATGATACCAATACAGATTTGGCAAAACCTTTTGCCGGAAATGGTCAAGAGGATATCGTAGACGGTACCAAGACACAAGCACAACTTGCACAACCAAGTGGAATTTTTGTTTACGAGGACATCGTATATTTTGCAGACAGTGAAACATCATCGGTTCGAGAGATAGATCTCAAGACAGATTATGTTAGAACCATTGTTGGCCACGGACTGTTTGCATTTGGACACAAGGACGGCAAGTCAAATGAATCATTATTTCAACATCCACTAGGATTATGCGTGGCTGGAAACAAAATATTTGTTGCAGACACATACAATTCTGCAATTCGAGTGATTGATCTGGACAATGATTCAGTTGCGACATTAATTGGAAAGCAAGGCACTAGTACAATGTGCNAGACACATACAATTCTGCAATTAGAGTGATTGATACGGATAATGATTCAGTTTTGACATTAATTGGAAAACAGGGCACTAGTACAGTGTGTAGACTGGACGACCCTAGCTGTGATACACTAGGACTGTATGAGCCAAGCGATGTGGAATTGTATCAAGATAAATTGTATATTGCAGACACCAATAATCACCTCATACGAGTCTATGATCTTAATACAAATATCCTAAAGACTCTAGATATACGAATTTAGAGATTTATTCAAAAAAGCTCTCAGATACAATATGATGTTTTAGTGCAAATTCCTTTAGCTGAGAAAATTGTATTTTTCCCTTGTGATATTGATCCCAGACAAAATCAAGAACTTCAATACTTGACAGGTGTTGTTGATCCATTGCTGGCGTTACTCCAAGTGTTTCGACACAAAAAGTTTGCAGGTCAGCAAATTGAAAGTTATCAAGCAAGACCCTCATTTGTTCAATGGTGTCATCTTTTGGCTTGGACTTTCCAAACAATCCCATAAGTTGGCATTTTGCTAGACCGCCATTTAATCCCATGGCTCAATTGCCATCATGAAAAATTTCAAAGAAAACTCTTGTTTGCAATCAGGAATGATTTAATCAAAGTTTATGGAATAAGGATTTAAGCTTGTGTTACAATTTGATATACCATGGAAAAGGCATACGTTTTGATCGGTTGTGAGCTTGGTGCCGAAAACGAAATTGTTGGAAAACTGAAAAAAATAGACAAGGTAAAGGATGCAAGAGTAGTATATGGAGACTATGACATCGTAGTAGAAGCTGAAACCGATACCGAATCTCAGATGGACAGTCTGATTACAAAAAAGATTCGCCAACTAGCCAAGGTCAGGTCCACTATGACCTTGGGCGTCGTAAGCTGATTCCAAGGCCTGCAGACAAGATCAATACACCAATGACGGCAATCCATTGACCGTTTACAATCCATTTCGGATTTGAATACATGAACGATGAAGTAGGGCCAACTAAGGAATTTCCTTGAAGATAGAATATAATTCCAAATACGAAGACTACAATCCCAATAAACATGACTGCAATGCCTACTCTCATGGTACAGTATACTTGTGTCCCAAATAAAAGGCAAAATGAGTTGATAAGAAAGGCAAAATCCTTTTGATTTCCCGCTTTAATTCAAAATTCTACATAATAACGCAGATTGGACGAGTGGGGAACAGATCTATTGGAGATGAGAAAGAATAGAAGTTCAATAGATATTGCAATATTTGTAGGAGCTGCAGTACTTGCACTTGTAGTATACCTCATATTTGGACCAGACATTGACAAGATGACAAAACAAAGTCCTTTGATTATAGACCTGATGTTTGCGCCATCCTTTGGTATTGGTTTTCTATACNACCTCATATTTGGACCAGACATTGATAAGATGACAAAACAGAGTCCTTTGATCATAGACCTGATGTTTGCACCATGTTTCGGTATTGGTTTTCTATATGGTTTGAAGATGACTGACAGGGTAATGCAACCTTCAGAATCCCGCAGTCCACTAAAACGTGCCTTCTTCAAGGGATTTTTATTTTTGTTTATGATGGGTGCAATCTTTACCTCTGTCTCTTTTGCATTACACGGTGGCGCACAACCATCACACAAATCAATTTTTACAGATGGTCTGATTCCATGGGCAACCGAATTCATTCAGGCAAATGGTGGACTGACATTTTTGATAATATCAAGTATAACAATAATGGCTGCAGCAACAAAGAGAATAGTCGGAATGGAAGGAATATTTAGTAAGATATTCACATTTGTTGGAACGTACATCTTCTTTTCCATGCTTGCACTCACCTTTACTCATTCAGACCCGACACACTCTCAGGTTTATCTATATGCATTTTACCAGGCAGGAATTGTAGGCGGAATATTTTATCAGATGAACAAGCTTACCACAAGAGCAAACATGTGGGAAGATTACAACAACGGGTTTTAGAATTTTCTAAATTTTGGTACGACTAGTACCATTGTAATAGATAGCACCATTACAAGCGAAGCAACTGTTGAAAATTCTGGAAGATACGTAGTTCCAAATACACTCGTATTCACAGTGCCGGTTTGATTGAATTTCAGCATTATAGTAGAACTGTCAGTACCTGGAACCACAATAGCCGAAACAGGTGTTCCATTCTGAGAGACAGTTAGATTCCCTCCAATCAGATTAGTAGGTATCTCAATTTCAGCAATGTTTTCGTCATGTGTACTGTTGCTTGTAAATACAAGTTCTTTGTTTATCTTGTTAAATGTAACATTGCTCATGTCATAGTTAGATACTGTAATTACATGAAATGTGTAATNATCTCAATTTCAGCAATGTTTCCGTCATGTGTACTGTTGCCTGTAAAGACAAGTTCTTTGTATGCCTTGTTAAATGTCACATTTTGCATGTCATAGTTTGATGTTGTAGTTACATGAAATGTATAACTTTCTGCATTTATCTTCCAGTCCCATTTTATTCCCATATGAGGGCCTGAGGAAATTTTAGGTTCTTGTGCAAATGCCTGTGATGACAAAAATCCCAATAAGATAACAGATGACAATACAATAGAAGATAAGAAAATCTGAGATCTCAATTTTTCAAAGTAGATAGTTTACCACGTATCTCTTTGTCTTTTATGATTCGTGGATGTGATACATCTGCAAGTATTACTTCATACCAGAGATACAAACCGTCTTGATGAACATAATATGAGCCAAGAAGATCCATGTTTGGGAATCGTTCCAACACTCTACGCTCTGCAACTCTCTGCATGCTAAGTGCAGGCTTGATTCTAAGAACACCAAGATGTTTTGGTCTTCTTCCTGCAACTGGTCTTTTCTTTCGCATGTTACCCTTACCTACACGCATTCTTACTACAACAATGCCTTGTTTTGCCTTGTATCCTAATCTTCTTGCCCTCTGGATTCTGCTTGGTCTATCTACACGTACTAGAGCATTTTGTTTTCTCCATTCTACGGCCTTTGCCCTAAGCTCTGGGGAATTTTCTTTCCACATTTTTATCCAGATTTGGTCCTGTTGACTAGGCATACTCGGCACTACAGATTTACCCTTTATATTCTGTTAGAAATTTAGGCAGGATTTTGCTTGCAAAATAAATCAAAATATCAAAGAAGCCTATTTATGAAATTAATTTTCCTTAATTTTTATGAAATGGTCAATACAAATTTTGATGATTACCATGGCAATTGTACTTGTATTGGGTACACAGTATGGTTCTGCAACACCATCTCTGAAGATATCTACAAGTAAGCAGGTTTACGAATATGGGGATTTTCTTTCAATTAATTTTCAGATCTCAGAAGTTACCAACAATACCATAACTATACACATTATCGATAGCTCAAACAAGACAAGTGCTCCAATCAACCTACCAATAACCAAACTAAACAGTACAATTACTTCGCCGTTTCCCTTTTACAAAACAACGTTTGACCCTGGAACTTATCACATTAATGCAGAGTACTCAGGTGCCAAGGCTAANAACAAGACAAGTGCCCCAATCAGCATACCAATAAACAAACCAAATAGTACAATTACTTCACCGTTTCCCTTTTACAAAACAACGTTTACCCCTGGAACTTATCACATTAATGCAGAATATGCAGGTGCTAATGCCACCACCTCATTTGATCTAATAGATTCTGGCAAAATTGCAATACCAATAGAATTCAAGTCCCTAGTAAACACACTACAACAAGGAACCCCCACAGACAATGCATATGCAGGAATCATTCGTGAGCTGATAAATAACAACATACTCAACATCCCAAATTACAACAACCAGACAAGTCAAGTACACATTCCACATTGGTTCAAAAATAATTTACGGTGGTGGTCTGAGGATTTAATCTCAGACAATGACTTTGGCATGGCAACAGAATATTTGATTCAGAAAGGAATCATGCAAGTCTAGATTATTTTTTAATTTGTTTTTTACTTTTTGATCTAGCAGAGGATGCAATCACAACAATTATCACTAATGCTATTGATCCAATCAATGGATATTCTACAATTTGTTTTTTACTCAATTCAAGAGACAATCCAGACTTGACATGAAATATTGAGTTGATTTGATTTACGATTTGATCTTGAAGAGACATGACAGAGGATCCCTGCATTTCAGCAGATACAAGGGCAAAAGGAGTTGTAAAGATAAGAAACACTGGTAGGATTTTTGATATGTTCAAACTAGATAACGCCGCGTAGAATCATTATTATTTTTTCGCCTATCACATTTGCTGCAAGTGTTTGCGCCTCTTTTGTCTGAGCACCTATATGCGGAGTACACACAACATTTGGAAGTGTTGTAAGTTTGTTTCCTACTGCAGGTTCTTTTTCAAAGACATCCAATGCAGCACCTGCAATCTTTCCTTCTTTGAGTGCATTATACAATGCATCCTCGTCAATTATCTCTCCTCTTGATGTGTTTATGATGTACGCTGTTTTTTTCATGGTAGAGATTCTTTTGGAGTTTACCAAGTGATGTGTAGTCTCAGTCAGTGGAACATGAAATGAGATGTAATCAGCACTTGAGAGCAAAGTATCAATGTCNTAGATGTGTTTATGATGTATGCTGTTTTTTTCATGGTAGAAATTCTTTTAGAGTTTACCAAATGGTGTGTAGTCTCAGTANCAGCAGATACAAGGGCAAAAGGGGTTGTAAAGATAAGAAATACTGGCAGGATTTTTGATATATTCAAACTAGATAACGCCGCGTAGAATCAT
>NZ_RCMC01000282.1 GCF_011319475.1 Candidatus Nitrosotalea sp. FS | reverse complement strand
TTGCAAGCTCAAACTTGCTAAAGTCCCATCTAGGATGTTTACACACGATATAATCAAGTGATGGCTCAAAGCATGCAGTCGTAGTCTTTGNTAGTGGCATTCCCTGTCGAAGTGCTTCTGCTACATAGTATAGTATCTTATCATCTGGGTTTTGTAATTTATTTTCAATCTCTTCAACATCATATTTTTTATCAGGAGTACGGTTTGCAACAAGACCATCGTTTCCAATCTCAAGCATGCGTATTGCCTTTTGCAGAGACTCTTCAAAGCACCTCCCAACGCCCATGACCTCACCTACAGATTTCATCGTAGGGCCCAGGTTACGATTTGCAAGCTCAAACTTGCTAAAGTCCCATCGAGGGTGTTTACACACAATATAATCAAGTGATGGTTCAAAACATGCAGTTGTAGTCTTTGTAATTCTGTTTACAAGTTCTGGTAGAGTATGGCCCATTACAATTTTTGCAGCCATGTATGCAATTGGATATCCTGTTGCCTTGCTTGCAAGAGCAGAAGAGCGAGAAAGTCTTGGATTCATCTCAATTGCGACATACTTGTCAGAATCTGGATCTAGCGCAAATTGTACATTACATTCTCCAACAATTCCAACATGTTTTGCAGCACGTAGTGCAGCAGAACGCAGCAGTTGGTATTCATAATTATCAAGTGTCTGAGATGGTGCGACTACAATATTGTCTCCAGTATGTNCAGAACGCAGCAGTTGATATTCATAATTATCAAGTGTCTGGGATGGTGCAACTACAATATTATCTCCAGTATGCACTCGCATAGACAGGACATTTTCCATGTTACATATTATGACATTATTTCCAATATAGTCTGCCATTACTTCATATTCAATTTGTTTCCAGTGTCCAATGTATTCTTCAATTAGCACTTGACCAACAAGACTTGCATTAAGACCTCTTGTTACAATTTCATGAAGCTCAATTTCGTTATGAGCTACACCGCCACCTTTTCCTCCAAGTGTATATGCAACTCGCGCAATAACAGGATAGCCCAATTCATTTGCAATTTTTTTTGCGTCCTCAAAGTTGTATACAGTTCTGCTTTTTAGAACAGGGACATTGCATGCAATCATGGAATCCTTGAAGAGTTGTCTGTCTTCAGTGGCCTGTATTCCTGGCACCTGAGTTCCAAGCACCTTGACTCCATATTTTTTAAGAATGTCAAGTTCATCTAGCTTTACTCCACAGTTGAGTGCAGTCTGGCCTCCAAAGCCAAGCATTAGACCATCTGGTCTTTCTGCTTCTATGATAGATTCTACATATTTTGGATTTACTGGAATAGAGTACACCTTGTCTGCAAATCGCGTATCAGTCTGTATTGTCGCGATGTTTGGGTTTACAAGAACACTCTTGATTCCTTCTTCCTGGATGGCTTTGAGGCACTGGCTACCGGAGTAGTCGAATTGACGGTCACTTGATGTGACTTTCGCCTGCTTCTCCGATTTTGATTGCCCCACTGCCAAGAACTAGAATCTTCTTTAACGACTCATCTTTTGGCATTGTCCTCCCCTATGAGTTTCTTGAGCTCTTCAAAAATAAACATGCAATCAAAAGGTCCAGGTGATGCCTCTGGATGAAACTGTACGGCAATTATTTTATTTTTCTTGTGTTTTATTCCTTCCACTGTCTTATCATCAGTATTTGTAAACCATAATTTGAAATCAGTATTTTTTAGCGAGTCAGGATCAATGCAATATCCATGATTCTGACTTGTCACATAGACGTGATTGTTGTCAAGGTTGATACAAGACTTGTTCTGTCCCCTATGACCATATTTTAGCTTGTAAGTGCTTGCACCACCTGCAAGTCCCAATATTTGTGCGCCAAGACATATTCCCAATGTAGGAATATTTTTTTCAATTGCCTGCTTTGCAGTCTTCATTGTTTCCGCACATTTTATTGGGTCTCCTGGACCATTTGAAAATATAACACCTTTTGGATTGTATGATAAAATTTTCTCAAGAGAATAATTCCATGGTACTTTGATCACCTTGTATCCAAGATTTCTAACATTACGCAATATGGAATTTTTTACTCCAGTATCGATGACCACAATTGATTCTGATTCTGTGCCAAATGTTTGAGGTTCTTTTATTGATACAGTATTCATAAATTCCTCATCGTTGTATTTTTTTGCAGACTCTAGTTTCTTTTTGACTTCGGATACATTAATCGGAGTATCAGAAACTACAAGTGCTGCCATCATCACACCACTTGTTCGAAGTTTTATTGTAAGCTCCCTTGTATCAATTCCAGAAATTCCAGGTATTTTTTCATTATAGAGCCACTCATCAAGTGTCATTGTCATGTTCCAATGACTTGCAGTAAGGGACAATTCATGGACAACAAGACCTCTTACCTGAATCATCTCAGACTCCAAGTTCTTTCTGATGCCATCTGCATCTTTTTCGGTTGGATTTGGAACACCATAGTTTCCAACAAGTGGGTATGTCAGAGTCAAGATTTGCCCGCTGTACGATGGATCCGTGAGTGCTTCAATATAGCCAGTCATGCCAGTATTGAATACCGCTTCACCAAACGCTACGGTAGAATATCCAAACCCCATCCCCTCAAAAATAGTACCGTCTTCTAAAATCAACATGCCAAACTTGTTTGCATATTTGGCTTTTTTTGTTGGAATCCTTGAAACCCTCTGCATGTGGATTTTAATAGGGATTTAAATTTTATGCCGATCTAAAGTTCAAACTTCCAAGTTTAGAAAAATATGAAACTAGAAAATATTTGAAAATAAAATTTAGAGTGCCTTGAACTGTTCAGTCCACTTGTAGTATGCTCGTATCATTTCCATACTGACACTTGGCTTTCTTCGGGATATGATTTCCTTAAAGTCTGCTGTGGTAAGCACACGTGGCTGGGATTTCGGTTCTCCAAGTACCTCTTCTCCAAAGTGTGGAGAGTGGAACAAGTCGTTTACAACCATCAATTGTGCGGATTGGCAAATGTCTTTTACATCAGATGCACTGTATCCATCTGCAAGTTTTGCAAGTTCCATGGCCTTTACTTTCTCGTCTTTGTGCAATGGAGCCGTATAGAGATTGAACAGATTTTCTCTTGCTTCAAGTGATGGAAGTGAGACATAGACTCTCTTGGTAAATCTTCTAAGAAACGGCCAGTCAAGACTCCATGGCTTGTTAGTGGCGCCGATTACATAGAGTTTGAGGTCTTTTCCTTTTCCGTTTATTCCGTCCATTTCAGTCAAGAACTGGTTTTTGACACGAATCTCTCCACCAATCTCACTGTTACGGTTGCCAAGAAGTGAATCTACTTCGTCAATGAACAGTATAACTGGAAGTCCTTCTTTTTCTGCCAAACCTCTTGCCATCTGGAATAACTTGGAAACATTTTTCTCTGCTTCACCTAGCCACTTGCTCATCATTGATGCTGCATCTACGTTGATAAAGTAACCATCAATTTCATTTGCAGTAGCTGCTGCGATGACTGTCTTGCCACATCCCGGAGGTCCATAAAGCAAAATTCCTCTTGGCCATCCAAGTGGGAACAAGTCAGGCCTTTTTGCAGGATATACAATTGATTCTCGTAAAGCATTTTTTGCATCCTCTAAACCGATAACTTCTTCCCATGTTACATTGGGCTTTTCTTTCATAATAAGCGAGTCTAGTTCATTTTTAGTAAGAGATTGTTTTTGTTCTTCAGGAGTTGCCTTTGGATCTACTGCTGGCTCTAACTCTACATTGTTCATCTGTAGTGCCTTGATACGATTCTGGTATGCTGCAGTTCTCTCTTGGTATACTTTGTTTAGTTTATTTTCAGGATAAAGTTGGATTAGCTTGACAAGCGATTCAATTGCTCTCTGATAGTTTGCAATTGCCATTCCCCGGGCACCTTGGGAATCAAGTTTTATTGCTTCTGCCGCAAATTTGCTTGCACTATTTTCTAATTCTTGTGGGGCTAGACTCATAATATCATCAACTATATCTCGACTGCAGTTCTTCCAAGGTAATCACCAGTGTTAACTCGTCTAGCAGAATTTGTTAAATTAATTGAACCAACCTCTGGTATGGAAACTTCGGTCTTTACAGGCACTATTTTTACAGGTTCCTGGGCTGGAGCAAGTGTATCTAAAAGCGATGGTATCTTAAAATCGTCAATCTTGGTCTGAGACCCTTTTTGGAAGGCAAGGTTTCCAGCCACATCCTCATGAAGTGTCTGAATTTGATGCAATGCAAATTCTGCAGATATGACCAGATCCTCAAGTTCATCTTTCATTCCATTAACAGAGTTTGCCGCATAAAGTACGATTTCAATGAATTCTTGTAGAAATGACTTGATCTCTTTCTTGTCTTTGTATTTTGTGAGCAAGTATTCAGAGGCATGCATTATCTGCCTAATGTCTTTTAGTTCCTCAACAGACAATGTCTCGATAAAAGCATCGGGGGCATCCTTGTCTTGTTGAGATATTTTTGTGTCAATCTTTGAAGAAAGCGTCCTTATCTTGTCTAAATGACCAGACAAATCAAATTGACCATCATTTTTTGTAAAAGTAATCATATATGCACAAGCCTTACCAGAAATCTAGATTAGGGAACTGCTTGTTTATTTTAGAGTCGGCGATCAATTTAGCTTCATCTAAGAGCCTGCTTGAGACCTCATTTGCCTTGGCAAAGTCTAGTGTTGTGCTTCCCAAATGTGCTGCATCAATTATTATTCCACCTAATAGTAATGACAATTCTCCCAACTGAAAATCCATCNCTTTAGCAAAGTCTAGTGTTGTGCTTCCCAAATGTGCTGCGTCAATTATTATCCCACCTAGTAATAACGATAATTCTCCCAACTGAAAATCCATGGCAGGCATCAGTGCCAAGAGTTTAGACCGAATTGTCCTTACAACAGAGATAGTAGGAGACAGGACAGTAGGTACGTTTCCAAGCCCAACTATACAATCAAGACTTCGTCTTATCTGCCTCAACGATTCTATCGTATAAGACAGTTCAAGTTCATATCTGACCTGCTTTTCAAGTGTAGCAAGTGTTGTACAGTCCTTGTCAAGTCGCTTGTACAAGTCAATATTATTTTGAGTCACATCGTGTCGATGTTGTACCAGAACATCAAGAAGGCTATCGACAATCTCAGTTGCATAGTCTATTCTTGGCTTTATGGTGCTTGCACGTACAAGTTGGCTTTTACTTTCATTTTCTATTACCCATTTTGATTGATTCATTCCCAAGAAAGAGACCTGACTTTGTACTTATACGGGCCTTGTTACATCAAGTGGTGTAACCATGGTAACACCGGCAGAAGATACAGCTTAGTATTTTTTCGAATCTTTGTTCAATGAATTTAGCTATTCAGTTTACCTTCCAACTTGTTAATCCCACTCATGGTTAAAGGTCAAGACCTAGCCGTAAGCCTCGAAGAGTTTGGATTGAGCAAATATGAAGCCCAGGCATATGTCACCCTGATTACAAAGGGTACAATTTCTGCAGGTGAGCTTGCGTATTATTCCAATCTACCAAGAACTAAGGTTTATCCAACTTTACTAAAACTTGAAAGAAAAAAAATAGCCATAATATCAAAAAGCAAACCAATCATGTGCACTGCAATTGCACCAGAAGATGCCTTTGATGAAATCATACAAGAACAAATTAATCGAGTAAATGCAATGAATAGTCTTATTACAAAATTAAAACAGCTAAGCGAAGACAGCAAGAAAGCAAGAGGTTCAGAAGAACAGAGATACTTCCACTTGGCTGCAAATTATGTATTCAAACAATTACAAACTATGATAGAAGGTTCCAAGACTTCGATACACATAGTGATTGATTCATGGGGATTGAATCTATTATCGCAATGCAAGGAAGTTCTTCTACATGCCTTGCGAAAAGATATCGACATCAAGATGGTCATACCTACAAACCTTGTAGGCTCTGAAACATTTCATGGACTGCCAGCTGGAATCAAGATAAAAACAGCAGACATTGCTCAGAATGTTTTCATTTTTGATGACTCTGAAATACTCATGATAAATGGCAACAATGGAAAGGGTGCAATATTTCACTCAAACGATGTATTGGGAACAAATCAAGTCAGGTCATTTGATCAAATATGGAAAAATGGAATAAAAATAAGCAATCTAGGAGACATGACAAAGAGTGAAGCTCAAGAAGCGCTAAAGGCAATTCAAATCATAACCCAGAACGGATTAGGTTATGTTTTGAATTCCATGATAAATTCAAAGAACAAAGCAGTAGATATTTTGAATTTTTTGAATAAAAATGGAATTGATCTTGAATCAAAGACACTTGATGAAATAATATCTTTGGTAGATTCTACACTTGACATAACATGTTCTGGTCATCTACGTTACGAGTCCAATGCAAATCACTTTGTGATAGAATCAAAGGTCAACAGTGGACACTCCATTCCGTGGGCACTATTACTTGAAGGATATCTAAACAAGAAGGGAATCAAAACAAAGATGATTTACAATGACCATGTACACAATGGCGAACGAATTCACATCAAAGTAGATTCCAAAATTAGTGTCACACCATAGACAGTTGCGCAAAAACCAACCGACACATATTGTACCTTTATAATATGAGATAGTTCATCCCACCCTTGAATGCAGTTATCAACGGATTTTAATCCAAAAAAAATAGAGGACGAAGTTAAGGAATATCTATCAGGACTTGATCTAGAGAAACTAATTTCGGAATCACAGAACAAGACTAGAAAGATTGCATTCATAGAGGGACCTCCCACCATGAATGGCATTCCACATGCAGGCCACCTTCGAGGAAGAATAATGAAAGACCTGTGGTACCAGATATATGACTTTACGTGGATACAAGGTAACCTTCAATGCCGGATGGGATACGCAAGGACTNTCCACATCAAAGTAGATTCCAAAATTAGTGTCACACCATAAACTATAGAAAAAAGATTCTGTCTCCATATGGCACATACCTATATAACATACCTACATGGTTTATGACAACATGACTAGCACAACAGTCAAAGCGTTATTCGCTACAAGCCTGTTTGCTCTGATTGCAACAATTTTGGTGTCAAGCACACCAGCATATGCAATCAATGGACATGGTATATCGTATGGTCCTGAATTCGGAGGAGGAAAGCTTGTGAAGTATTCAGATGGTCTTCAAATCAATGGAAAGACAATTGACATATCCAAGTTTTCACAAAAGATTACAACTCAGAAACTCTACGCAAACGGTGTCTCAGACATTAGTCTGAAGATCTACCACCACGATGGTTCACAAAACATCCAACATGTGATAGTTTTCATGAACCTAAAGGGCAACGATCCACAATCATACCAGAGCAATACAAGAATAGAATTTGATAAAACAAATGGCGTATCTGTAGTAGATCCAAATAATGTATTCAAGAGCGTTACTGCAAAGACTACCTATGATACAAATTTCATGTATGTCNCACACCAGCATATGCAATCCACGGACATGGCGTATCATATGGTCCTGAATTTGGAGGAGGAAAGCTTGTGAAATATTCAGACGGTCTTCAAATCAATGGAAAGGCATTTGACATATCCAAGTTTTCACAGACAATTCCAACTCAGAAACTCTACGTAAATGATACTTCAGACATAAGCCTGAAGATATATCGTCACGATGGTTCACAAAATATCCAACATGTTATAGTTTTCATGAACCTAAAGGGCAATGACCCAAAATCCTCACAGAGCAATACAAGAATAGAATTTGACAAAACAAATGGCGTATCCATAGTAGATCCAAACAATGTATTCAAGAGCGTTGCTGCCAAAGCTACCTATGACACAAATTTTATGCACCTTAGCTTCAAGATAGTTGCACAAAAACCAATGGATACAACTAATTTGATAGTAAGAGCATGGGACAAAAACCTGTCATCATCACAAGTGGTAGTACTCGATGCACTCAAAATTGGATACTTGCCAGCAACATTCTCAAGCATGGCCCAATAGAAGCCAAGATACAGCTAAATCATTTTTATTTTTATATTTTCAACAGAGATTGTACCTTTATAATATGAGATAGTTCAT
>NZ_RCMC01000285.1:6093-8205 GCF_011319475.1 Candidatus Nitrosotalea sp. FS | reverse complement strand
ATGACCCCCATAAACAAGATGAGCTCAAAACAACTCCAAGTCATACTATATGGAAGTGAAGAAGCAGTCAAGTTCTCGTACGAGTCCCAGTCAACAGACTCCAGGTGGGAGTATACCAATAACTTTCACGGGGTAATACCAAGCCTACAGAAAAATTTTGCAGAGACTGATTCAGAGTCAAAAAGAGAAGAACTCAGCAAGTTCATGAGAGAGACGCCATGTAACACATGTAATGGCAGAAGGCTCAAAGATGAGGCACTAGCAGTTTCAATTAACTCACTTTCAATAATGGATGTATGTGATTTATCAATTGACTCGTGTTATGAGTTTTTCAAGAATTTGCAACTAAGCGAGACAGAAAAATATATTGCAAAATCAATTCTAAAAGAAGTATTATCAAGACTTGAATTTTTAAGAAACGTAGGACTGAATTACCTTACACTTAATCGGGTTAGCTCCACGTTATCAGGAGGAGAAGCACAACGAATCAGACTTGCAACGCAGATAGGATCAAACCTCACAGGTGTACTCTATGTTCTTGACGAGCCAACAATTGGTTTGCACCAACGAGACAATGCAAAACTCATCAAGACACTGACAAAGCTTCGCGATTTGGGAAATACAATACTTGTTGTAGAGCATGATGAAGAAGTCATGCGAAACTCCGACTGGATAATTGATCTTGGTCCAGATGCTGGAGTCCATGGAGGAAATGTAGTTTTTGAAGGAACGATAAATGAAATTCTAAAAAGCGAAAAGNAAGGAACAATAAATGAAATTCTAAAAAGTGAAAAATCGATAACTGGAAGATATCTCAAAAATCATGACGCAATAAAACTTGACAAAGAAAAACACCAACAAAAAGGCAAATTAATTCTCAAGGGTGCATCAGAAAACAATCTCAAAAATATCGATGTCGAGTTTCCACTTGGAATGATGGTCACAGTAACCGGAGTATCAGGCTCTGGAAAATCCACACTTGTAAATGACATTTTGTACAAGGCACTTGCAGCAGAGATCTATGGCTCAATAGATAGACCAGGAAAACACAAAAGCATCACAGGAATGGTCGAGATTGACAAGGTCATAGGAATAGACCAATCCCCGATAGGGCGCACCCCACGGTCAAATCNNNCAAATCCTGCCACATACATTGGCGCATTTACGCCAATTAGAGATCTGTATGCAGGAACAGAGTTATCAAAGGAACGCGGGTATGCCCCAGGACAGTTCTCGTTTAACGTTGCAGACGGAAGGTGCTTTGCTTGTGAGGGAGACGGAGTCAAAAAGATAGAGATGCAGTTTCTCTCGGACGTGTATGTAGTGTGTGACGAATGCAAGGGCAAGCGATACAGTTCAGAGACATTATCAGTCCACTACAAAGACAAGAACATATCAGACATTCTTGCAATGACAGTTGAAGAAGCGTTAGAGTTTTTTGCAAACATTCCTTCAATCCAGAGAAAGTTACAAACAGTGTCAGACGTAGGATTAGGATACATCAAGCTTGGCCAAGCCGCTACAACATTATCAGGCGGAGAGGCTCAACGTGTGAAACTTGCAGCAGAGTTGTCAAAACGTGATACAGGTAGAACAGTCTACATACTTGATGAGCCAACAACAGGACTGCACTTTGCAGATGTACAGAAATTGCTTGAAGTGTTAAACAGACTTGTTAGTCTTGGAAATACCATAATCATCATAGAGCATAACATGGATGTTATAAAAAATTCTGATTGGATAATTGATTTGGGTCCAGAGGGAGGAGATGGCGGTGGAACAGTTGTTGCATCTGGAACTCCAGAACAAGTTGCACAAAACCCAAAAAGTTACACAGGTCAATACCTAAAACGAATTTTGAAAAATGGTTCTTGACATAACAAAGGTTGCAATCCCATCACATCCAGGCATCTACATCATGAAAGATACTACTGAGAAAATTTTGTACATAGGCAAGGCAAAGAATCTAAAAAATCGTGTCAAGTCATATTTTTTAAAAAACCAAAACTACAAGACCCAAAAACTAGTAGAAAAAATTGCAGACATTGAGTTTGTTTTAACAGACAATGAAGAGGAGGCTTTTTTGTTAGAGGCAAACATGATCAAGCGATA
>NZ_RCMC01000285.1:0-6061 GCF_011319475.1 Candidatus Nitrosotalea sp. FS | reverse complement strand
AGAAGGACAAGAACAGGCCAGTTTTTGGGTGGAGGAAGGGTATACGGACCATTTACGCATGGGAGTTCAAAGATGCTCTCAATTGGCCTGTTGCGTAAGACATTCAAGATACGAATCTGCAAAAGGCTTCCAAAAGAGGCATGTCTTGAATACCACCTTGGAAACTGCGAAGCCCCATGTCAATTTAAGCAGGCACAAAAAGACTATGGTACCCATATTTCGGATCTTGAATCAATTCTAAAAGGCAAGCGACGACTGGAGGATTTTGTCAACAAGCTAGACCAAGACATGAAACAAGCATCAAATGATCGTCAATACGAAAAGGCAAAGGAGATACATGATACATTGCAACGACTCTCCAATCTACAGATCAAACAAAAAATGGAATCTCCGAAGATAGGCTCTGACGAAGAATATTTTGGAATTAAAATTAAAGACCAGACTGCACACTTGATGAGTTTTCGTTTATCAAACGGAGTGATAAAAGACAGGACCAAATTTTCTTTTGATCTAGTTGGTGACAATACATTTTCTAGTTTCCTATCGCAATACTACTCTACAAACCCAATTCCAAAATACGTTATTGCAAGCGAGGTACCTGACAAAAAGGACATACTTGAAGAAGTGCTTTCCCGTTCATCAGGATTTTCTGTGCACATAATGGTTCCAACAACTGGAAAAAGACGCGAGATAATTGATCTAATCATGAAAAACATCACACTTGCAATTACAAAGGGTGCAGACCCTGCACTTGTTGAGCTCCAAGAAAAACTAGGACTAGAAAACATTCCAAAAACAATAGAATGTTTTGACATCTCAAATCATGGAGATGATTATGCAGTTGGTTCCATGTCATGTCTTGTGGATGGAAGACCATACACATCAGGCTATAGAAAATTTAAGATTAAAACAGTACATGGAAGAGACGATTTTGCAATGATAAACGAGATAGTAAAAAGGCGATATCTCAGGCTAAAGGAAGAAAAGGCCAAGATGCCAGACCTCATACTAATTGACGGTGGGAAGGGCCAGCTAAACGCAGCACTTGGTGCCCTTCATGCAATTGGCGTCAATGTACCATGTGTCTCACTTGCAAAAGAGAACGAGGAAGTATACCAGCCAAAAAATAACAAGCCAATAATCATGCCAAAGAGTAGTCCAGCACTCAAGGCTTTACAGTATGCAAGAGACGAGGCGCACAGATTCGGAGTTGCATATAACAGAGCAATTCGCAAGTTTACATAAATGCCAAATTTGTCCTATCCATCGTGTCCCACTTTAAATTCTAGGGTGTACCAGTAATACCAGGCACAAAAATTGTCAAGAGAATATTTTCCATTTGGTTTTGCAGAAAAACTAGTCCAACAGAAAGGATCTGGATATCATGTAATTGTAGGAGCATTGATTCTCATAGTTGGAGTAGGCATTGGAATTGCAATGGACAACAGTTCCATAATTTACGGATCTCTTGTTTTAGGCATAGCATTAATCATTTCTGCATTTTTGATGATAATCAAACAATATGAAAGAGCAATAATACTACGACTTGGAAAATATCAGAGACAGGTAGGCCCAGGCATTCAAACAAGATTGCCTTTTGCAGACAACATTCTAGTGGTGGACATACGAGAAAAAGTAAGCGAGTTCAAAGCAGAGAGGATGCTGACAAAAGATAATGTGCCAGTAACTATTGATGCAATACTTCGTTACAAGATAATTGATGAACGTGCCAAGGATGCAATTCTAAATGTAGAAAATTTCAATCAGATGATCCAGCAAGTATCCCAGACGACACTTCGTAACAACATTGGTTCTTCACAATTCCAAGATGTTCTTTCAAAAAGAGAGGAGATCAATCAGCATGTCAGAACGATAATTGCAAATGAGGCAAGCAACTGGGGAATTGAGGTAACAGGAGTAGAAATTCGCCAAGTGATAATCCCACAAGAACTGGAATCGGCAATGTCAATGCAGGCACAAGCAGAGCGTGAAAAAAGCGCGAGAGTGACATATGGAGAATCCGAAGTTCTGGTTGCACAAAAATTTTTAGAGGCAGCAAAGGTATATGCGGATAATCCTGTGGCATATGCACTAAGACAATCAAACATGTTGTATGAATCCATCAAGGTACAAGGTAATACCATTGTCATGATTCCTTCAGAGTCACTAAATGCAATGGGATTTGGAAATCTTGGAACAACTATAGCATATCTTGAAAGTACCAAAAAGGCAGTAGAACAGCAAAAATCAAAAGAAGACAGATCTGAAAGCAGTGCTCAGAAATAAACAATCAAAGAATAGACATTTGGTTTTCATGGAACCGTAGATTTGAAAGTTCAATTTACATGTAATCATCGATTGATCCTTCACGCAAAGGTCGGGCATCATAACCCATCTTGACAAGGTCTGCAGCAAATTCGTCTACAAATCCATGAACAGTATAGATTTTCTCAGGATTACATCTTTTTACCAAGTTAATCAATTCCTGATAATCGCAGTGATCACTTAGTGGAATAGAATAGTCATGTCCTCGCGCGAAGGAAAATCTAGAAGACTGGGCCCATCCGCTAAATCCAATTGTTATTGCATCATACTTTGACTTCATGTGTCTGACAAAGGCATTTCTTTCACTCATATTTGGTGCAATCATCAACCATGGTTTTTTCTCAAGGAGCCCATTTGATTCTGCTTCAGTATGACCAATGGAATCGTTAAGAGAGATACCAAACTGTCGGTACAAGTCATTGACTTTTTTTACAGAGTCATGATAATACGGATGCCAGTGAGAGAACAAGTGTGAAAGAATTTGTGCCTTGCCAAGCTCATATCCAAGCAAAATCACGGGTTTTCCTTTTCCGTATAATTCTGAAATAATTTCATTTACGCGTTTTACAGTATCATCAATTGTAGGAAATACATATTCGGGCATTCCAAACGTACATTCTGTAATCAGTGTCTTACATTTTGGAACAGTTGCGCCTTTCATAAATCCCCTGTCACGAATCGATATGTCGCCTGTATAGAATAGGTCATCAAACAACAGTCCTTTTGCACCAAGTATGTGACCTGCGNTGCATTCAGTAATCAGTGTCTTACATTTTGGAACAGTTGCACCTTTCATAAATCCCCTGTCGCGAATAGATATGTCTCCAGTATAAAATAGGTCATCAAACAACAGTCCCTTTGCACCAAGTATGTGACCTGCATCAAACATGGTAAAATCCTCATATTCTTCTACATAGTTTTCAATTGAGTAACCCCTAAGCTTTGCAATCTCCGTTGTTTGTCTAGATGCAATAAGCACTCCTTGCCCCTTTTGATTATGCAAATGATCAAGATGTGCATGTGATACAAAACTTATCCCGTTTCCAGTACCACGTTTTGGATCAAGATGGACTATCTTGTCACCATGCATTACTACAATTCCATTTGATGTCATCTTGACCTTTGAACTCAATTTGAGATTTGTGCCCATAGGATTGGATATAAATTGCAAGATTAATCAGGCACAACATATGGTGTAATGGATTAAACATCGATCTTGGAAATAATCAGAATTAGTAAAGTGTTTATTCATATAAGAACAAAACCAGTTCATGCTAAATCTTGTCATTTTGATCTCAGGCAGGGGAAGCAACATGGAAAATATCTTAAAGGCTGTTAAAAAAAATAAAATTCCAATCAAGCCAGTATTGGTAATTTCAAACAAATCTGATGCAAAAGGCTTGGCCATAGCACAAAAACTAGGAGTCAAGACAGAGATAGTAGAAAGCAACGGCCTCAAGGGAGGAAACTGGGAGTATGATTCCAAGCTAGTCTCAGCATTAGAAAAGTACAAAATTACACCACAAAACTGCCTCATCTGCCTTGCAGGATTCATGCGAATCATGAGTCCTGAATTTATCAGACATTACAAGGGCAGGATAGTGAATATCCATCCAGCAATATTGCCAGCATTTCCAGGATTACACTCACAGAGACAAGCTTTGGAATACGGAGTGAAGTATTCAGGATGCACCGTTCACTTTGTTGATGAGGGAGTAGACACTGGTCCCATCATTTTACAATCAGTTGTAAAGATAAAAGATGATGACACTGAAGAGAGCATCTCCAAAAGAATTCTCAAGCAAGAACACAAGACATACCCAAAGGCAGTAAAACTCTTTTCCAAAGGAAAAATAAAGATAGTTGGAAGAAAGACAATAATTTCTTAAGAGTCAGGTCCGCCAAAAAAATACATTACAACAAGATCTTTTTTGTTTCCATGAAATTTGTGCGGAATCTTTTTTGTAACATAGTATGACATGCCTTCTGAAATGGAATAATCCTTCCCATTGATTGTAAGAAATCCATCGCCTTTTACTACATAATAAACCTCGTCGCTTTCATGTGGCTCTTGTGTGTCTTCATCTCCAGGTCCCAGGTGCAAGATTCCAGCTGCAATATTTTCCTTGTTTAGAAACGTGTGAAAGTATGTGTCACTTTTTGCAATTTTTTTTACATACTCGTTTGTATCAAATTCTATCTTCAAGCAAATCAACTAGAACAGAGTGCTTAATGATTTTAACTAAACTATACCACAGGTAAGACAAACCTCCAAAGATTAAATATCCAAAAAATCATCCAAGTTTGTTTGACTGGACAGAAAATAGATGGCAATCTAGTGGCAACATCAGTAAAAGACAGGGTAAGGTTAGCAGTCAAGGAACTATCATCAGATGGAATAGTGCCATGTCTTGCAACTGTTCTAGTAGGTGACGACCCAGCCTCTGCCACATATGTAAGAAACAAGCAAAAGACATGCGCTGATGTTGGCATCACCACAAAAGACCACAAACTTCCCGCGTCATTTTCCCAAAAAGAGATGAATTCGCTGGTCAATTTATTAAATAACGATGAGACGGTTCATGGCATTTTGATTCAACTTCCATTGCCAAGCCAGATAGATGACTTTACAACAACCTCAAGAATATCTCCCCTAAAAGACGTTGACGGGTTAACACCCTACAACATTGGCCTTTTGACATCAGGAAGATCAATTCTCAAGCCTTGCACACCTTCTGGAATAATGGAATTGTTTGACTATTACAAGATAAACCTTGAAGGAAAAAATGCCGTGATAATAAACAGGAGCAATCTTGTTGGAAAGCCACTCTACAACTTGATGCTTGAAAAAAATGCCACAGTTACAACGTGTCACTCTAGAACAAAAAATATCAAAGAACATTGTCTTGGTGCTGATATCATAGTCACTGCAATAGGGGACAGATCAAAGTTCATCCTAACAGAAGACATGGTAAAAGAAGGTGCTGTAGTAATCGATGTTGGCACCGCAAGACTTGAAGGAAAACTTGTGGGAGATGTAGATTATGACAATGTCATCAAAAAGGCATCATATGTGACACCTGTTCCAGGAGGAGTTGGTCCAATGACAATAGCGATGCTTTTAAAAAACACCGTTACAGCTGCATCAATTAGTAAAGAATTTGTCCAACCCAATTGAAAAATCAAGACTGCGCAAACAGCTGCTTGATGCACGAGATGAACTTTCACTTGATTTTATAAAAATTGCAAGTAACAAGATTAGAGATAATCTAAGAAAGATTGACTTTTACAGACAATCCAAGTCAATTGGTACGTATTATTCCATAGGAAGTGAAGTTCAGACACATGACCTTCTCCAGGAATTTTTTAACCAGGGTAAAGAGGTAGCGCTTCCCAGAGTGGACGGAGATGACTTGGTATTCAAAAAAGTGTCTAGCTTGTCAGATCTTGAACTTGGTAATTTTTCAGTGATGGAACCAAAGGAAAAATGCGAGACAGTCAAAAAACTTGATGTCATACTGGTTCCTGCAATAGCACTCACACGAGAAGGATACCGATTAGGATATGGTTTTGGATTCTACGACAGGTATCTAAATGGTAAGAAATCAAAGAAAATCGGTTTAACATATGCAAAACATGTGCTAAAGTCATTTCCATATGACGACCATGATGTAAAAATGGATTGTATTGTAACAGAAGACGCTGTTATTTACGCCAAGTAAAAAGGGAAAGCCCC
>NZ_RCMC01000154.1:8319-8405 GCF_011319475.1 Candidatus Nitrosotalea sp. FS | reverse complement strand
GTTGCAAGTGTAATCTCCTTTGCACCAACATAGAGGTCCTTTAGTCCCATCTCTACCTTCAATGGTTCACTTAGTGACACTCCAAG
>NZ_RCMC01000154.1:0-8255 GCF_011319475.1 Candidatus Nitrosotalea sp. FS | reverse complement strand
AAGATAGCCTGCACCGATCTTTTCTTTCTTTCTTTGGATAAGCTCATCAATCTGTGCTTTTGTGATATCGGGTTTTTGCTCTAGTAATTTGTTTAACAATGAATCAAATTCTGACAACGGAATCTTGATGGAATGTGTATGATATAAAAATTGTTTTGGAATAGCGANACGGAATCTTGATGGAATGTGTACGATATAAAAATTGTTTTAGACAAGCGATCTTTTTTTGATTAATGTTTGTGATACTAAAATTTCAGTAGATAGATTAGTGAGAGAAAAAGATTCTATGTATTGTACAGTATAGAGGTAAACTCGCTTTCAAAATCATACGGTTCCTTCACTGCAGTAGATGGCATCGATCTAAAGGTAGAGCGGGGAAAGATCTTTGGATTCTTGGGACCAAACGGTGCAGGCAAGACAACCACCATGAAGATGCTTACTACACTGATTCCTCCTGATGGGGGCAAGATGATCATCTTGGGAATTGATGGTACCAAGTCACCACTTGAGATACGAAAAAAGATCGGGGTTGTACTACAGCAGCCAAGCTACGAGCCTACTCTGAGTGTAGAAAAGTCGCTTGAAAAATATGGCATGATGTGGAATGTCGATAAAAAAATACGAAAGAATCGCGTGGAAGAATTACTTGTTGCGTTTGATCTTGTTGATATCAGAAAAAAAAAGAATGATGACCTGTCAATTGGCCAGAGGAGAAGAGTGCAGGTTGCACGTGAATTCATGCATGATATGGAATTGTTATTTCTGGACGAGCCAACAGTAGGTCTTGACCCGTCTGCAAGAAGGGGACTGCTTGATTTTATAAAATCCAAAGTAAAAGATGGACTGACGATATTTTTTACAACACATATTTTAGAAGAAGCTGAATATCTTTGTGATGATATCGCAATAATCAACAAGGGCAAGATAATTGCAGTTGATACTCCTGATGAGCTAAAAAACAAGTTTGGACGGGAAAAGACAATCAAGATTCATGTATCTGAACAAGAAAACATCTCGACTCTATTGTCTGGTATACCTGGTTGTACCATTGAGCATGATTCTGGTGTTGTGATTACAGTACGCTCTAGCCAGTCAGAGCAGGTCCTGCAGGATGTCTTGAAGATACTTGCCTCAAATGGTATTACAGTAGAGGACCTGAGCGTGGTTCCTACTAGCTTGGAAGAGATATTTCTCTCAGTGGTGAAAAGTTCCAATGCATGAGATAATCCGCCTTGTCAACCGAAATCTTACGATATCGCTTAACATGGGGTTTGTCATTTGGCAGATAATCTTTCCATTGATCTACATTTTCGTTGCAGGCTTTGCATATACTGCACTGATTCATCAAGTTCCTTTTGGTTCCAAGACACTTGACTATCCGGCATTTATTGCAACAGGGATGATTGGGTTCAATATCATGAACAGCACATTGATCTCTGGAATAATAATCTGGAATGATAGAAGACATGGAATGTTTGAGCAGATACTGGTTGGTCCGTTTACCCGTGCTCAGTATATTTTATCAAATGTGTATACCATTGGAATAATCGGACTTGTTTCTGCAGCAATGATTACTGCAATTGGGTACCCGTTGTTTTTCAAGCAGGTCGAGTTTAATGTGTTAACCATACCTCTTGTAGTATTTGCATCAATTACTGGCTCGATTCTGTTTGGTTCCATTGCTTCAATCATCTCAACTAGGCTCAAATCAAGTGAGGGGTTTAACGTGGTGATTAATACNTGATTATGTACATTGGAATCTCCTAAAAAGTTATATGGTAGAAATTTCTACCATATGGTAGAGATATTTACCATATATGAAACTGCATAAATACCTAGAACAAGTACTTGGAAACAAAATAGCCATAAGTACACTTCGCGTTTTGGTGCACTATAAAGGCAGAATCTTTACTATTCGAAGTCTTGCACAAGATGCAGGTGCTTCACATCCAGAGGTATCAACAACAGTGACAGAATTAGAAAAGTTTGGTATTGTACAAGTACAACCCGTAGGAAGAGCACATCAGATCTCATTAAATGAAAAAAGCTATGTGCTAAAAGAAATTATAGAACCAATTCTTCAAGCAGAGGAAAAGACACTTAACAAAGTCATTTCAATTTTAAAAGGGCATCTTAATACAAAAAAAATCATATCATCTGTAATCTTTGGGAGTGTTTCAAAAGGTACAGAAAAAGAAGATAGTGATATAGATGTTTTAGTAATATCCGATGATTTTGATTATGCTATTGAAGTGATCGCAAATGCAAGTGAAGATATTGCACTTGGTTTTCACACAAGAGTGTCTCCAATAATATTTGCCAAGAAAGAATTCCTATCTAAAAAAAAGGGTGATTTAATACATTCCATATTGTCTGACCATATTCATATGACAGGGTTAGAATTGGAGAAAATCAAATGACAAGATCTGTCGATCAAAACAAGGCCAAAAATTATCTAATAAAAGCAGAAAACGCATTACGAATCGCCAAGATTGCCCTCAAAGAGACAGCGTATGATACTGCAGTAATGAATGCAGTACACAGCTCAATTAACACTCTTGATGCACTAACTACTCTTTATAGCGGAAAACGTTCATCTGGACAGCATACGGATGTTCTTAACTTGATAAAAGGAATTTTAACCAATGATGAATTCGAATATGTGAAAAAGCAGTTTAGTGGATTGATGGGCAGGAAAAATGAATCAGAGTATCAGCCAACTCTTATGAATGATAAAGATGCAGAAGATGCGATCAGACGAGCAGAGCGAATTCTAGATAAAATTAAGGCTAAACTGAAAACCTAGATATCCAAGAAGAATTTCTGTATGAACTGTTTGCATTTTTAATCTTTTAGCTCGTCTCCAAGTAATTTTACCAGTATCTTTAGCGAAAGAACTATTGGGTATACGATCATGTATTTTATAACGCGCTTTAGATTCTTGTCCCTGTTCATTGCCTCTGCAACAGGAGGGCTGCAACTGTAGTACCAGTCTAATATCTTTTCAAACTGTTTTCTGTGCGATGACTTTAGCAGTACCTTGTCTCTGTATTCCCGCAAGAACTGGACATGAGGATGTATCTCAGAATCTAGTGCTGCTGTTGCAATGAAACATCCCTTCTTTGTAGGATTTGTGGTACCAGTGTTTGAATTTGTGGTTCCGTTTGTGGCATTTACAGTTCCTGTATCTTGAATTGTAGGTCCTGTATTTGCAAAGCTCAAGACTGTTTGTAGTACGCCATCTGGATTTTTGTAATCTTGGTAACGCCAGGCAAGTGCGCCTGCATATCCTGAACTATTTGCAGATTGCAAAAAATCCTGTAATGTGGCAGTCTCTTGGGCTATATCATATGGGCTTGAGCTTGGGTGATACCCGCATTCGCCCAGTATGCATGCCTTGCTTGAAAAATCAGATGGACTGTATGTGCCAATCCTTGCCTGGGCTCCTGTTGTTGGGGGACTGTTTGGAGGGGGAACATTTGGGTTGTTGTATGCATGAAAGTCAGAAAAATCTACAAAAGACGAAAACGACATTGATATGTTTTTTCGCATACAGCCAACTGAAACCTTGATTCCAGATGGAGATATTGCCTGGACAACTTTTTCCACAAAGACCTTTAGTTGTTGCTGTGTGATCATGTTTGCCTCTGTAATGCTTTCTGGCTCATTCATGATGTCAAGAGCAAAAAGTGCAGGCTTGTCCTTTATTGCATTTGCAAGTGGAACAAGTACGTTATTGCAAAAGTCAGTTGGGTCTTGCATTATTTTTAGTATTATTTGCTTTCTTGCAGAAAACAATTCTTGGTATTTTGGAATCCTTGATGGGTCAAGTCCTGAGGGCTGAGAACTGTTGGTATCCCATGAATTGAACAGTGCAAGGTATACCTTGATGTTGTGGTTGTTTGCTGTATCAAGTACTGCAACAAGATTGTTGATAAATTCTGGATCTATGCCTGATAGGTTGTTGTTGCCATCTTTTGTAAATACCAGTCCTTCTAATTGTTCAAACAGCCAAAGCCTTACGATGTTTACTCCGTTGACTTTGGCAAAATAATTTTCAATGGCCTCTGGATGCTGTGATAGATATGGTTGTCCCTGGGGAATGTTTGGTACTGCAAGGTTTGCAGTTATTGATGCAGTGGGCGGATATGTCCACAGTGGACCATCGCTAAACTCAGAGCGGCCCAAGTCATAGCCATACTTGTCCTCAAACCATCCTAGATTGATTCCTACAAAGAACTTACTACCTATACTAAACGACATGATAGTATCATATTGATTTGATATTAAAAAATTTGGGCATGGTTAGATGATCATTTTCAAGTAGATGAAAAAGGGACTGAAACTAGTATAATTAACCAATGAGATGAATTACACAAGAGCATTCATTCTAAAACATTATTAGAAGCAAGCACTAACTCAGAATATGCAGTCTTCTGCAAAAACCAAGAAACAAGACGATCTCACACCAGAGGAGATATCCGACATCAAAGAATATTCATCTGGTAAAGAAAAACCAAAACATTTCAAGAATGTCAAAGATCTCATAAAAGACCTGAAGGCGGATTAAAAGCTGTCAATTCCGAAATCGAGTGAAAATAGTTCTTTAAATATAGATTTTGAAAAAACAACATTTGTCGTAAATCATAGACTCACAAACAATACAAATTACTTCTTTTATACACATCATTGAAAAACAAGTCATGGATTCATCATGGGCATTTGACATAAAAAGTAAATTCAAAAAACAATACAAATTACTGGGTTCTGTCAGACAAGAGAGAGTCGACAATGCATTACTACAACTTGCTGATGCTGAAAGACCGGAATCATTAGGTGTCTATAAACAATCTATGGGAGTATATGCATATGAATTAGGTCATGGTGATAGAATAATTTTCAAGGTTAGTTACGATAAATGTACCATCGAATTAGTTAGGGTAGGAGATCACAAAATGATTTATGGAAAAGATTGAATCTTTGGCTCGCCCTTTTATTATGACAAGTCAAAATCTGACATGGAGTTTGAAACAATGAAGAAAAATATGAAATTCTATGATGATACTTGATGTCTAATTTCAAAATTTCCTTTAAATTAGACTGGTACCATACTATGGTACAATGCAGGTAAAAAGACGCAGCAGTTTCTGGTTCTTACTTCCTATCTTGTTTAATGTCATTGGGGGTGTAATTGCATTTTTTGTAATACGAGAGGACGATCCGAAAAAGGCCCGAAACTGTCTATTGCTTGGAATCGTACTTGCTGCGATACCGTTCTTGCTAATTGTTGTTCCTATATTGGTTGGAATAACGTTATTTCCTCACATGGGCCCGCCTGTTATGTCAGGCATGCATTATGTGTGAAATATCTTGCATTAGATTGGGATGGAACTAATGAAAATCAATAAAGATCAATTTTGTTGTGTTTGAGTTACTTTCTTCGTTAATACTATATTCTATAACGAAATTTACTTGTACGCATCACTTCGTATTGATATGTCATAAACACGTGCTTCTCCAGTTTCACGGAAAAAGAGAATTCTATAATTACCAACACGAATTCTGTAATGATTGTTGTAGCCCTTTAATTTCTTTATGTCTAATCTTGTCATTGGCCAATCTCGTTCAAGTTCTTTTAATGTATCTTTGATCCTTTTCTTAAGATCGCTTGGAAATCTATCTACTTTATCGGCAATATCTTTTCTGATGCTAACTTTGATAGTCAAATTAACTAGTTTAACGATTCTAGTGGTACATAGTCTAATTTCTTAGATTTCTTGGCTTCGAAATTCTTTATTGCCTTGATCTCGTATTCATCTGGCATGTCTTCTTTTATGACTGATTTTTCTACAATTTTCTGTACTCTTGTAATCTGCAAGTGAAGTGCGCGTATCTCTTTATCAGTAGTTCGTTTGTAGACTCTAAATTCTTTCAAGAGTTTTTCAATCTCATGATGTGACACTGTTCTAGTCTCCATTGGATAATCATTGTATTGTAAATTCGGATAAAAAGGGTTCTGTTCATTCTTATATATTGCAAGAAACATTGTGCACTAGTACAAAATGGCTTCAATAAAATACGATAAAGAGGCAAATGTCTTGTATGTCAGTGTAGCCCCAAATAAAAAATACATCAAGGAGACAATATCGCTAGGAGAGGACAGGTTTGTTGATTTGGATGATAAGGGACATGTCATTGGGTTTGAGATATTATTCCCAAAATCAATGCCAAAAGAAGCTGCAAAGACAATAATCCGCTCTAAAGATACCATAGAATTGGTGCAATAGGCTTCATATCTGATTTTGATTNCAACCTTCAACTCTTCAATAAATGTCTCATAATTCTTAATTAACGGCTTGTCACTTTTGAATTTCTTTATCTTTTTTTCTATTGTATTATCAAAAGGCTGGATAAACCACACGGGTTAGTCTTCTAAAACTTTCTTGATATGTTTTATGTATTCACCTGGCGTGTATTTCTTACCGCTTACTTTGCCAGACTCGATTGCTCTGATCTTTTCCTCTATTTCAGGACGCAATTCTGGCATTTCTTTTTGCTTCTTTGTTTTTATGGATGACTCCATGTACTAATAATGTACTAACTTGTATTACTAGTTTTAGAATCAAGCGTACTACACGTTGGTGTTCTCATATATCTAAAAACTTGATTCCTAAAATTTCCTTTAAATTGGACTGTCGCTATAATATGGTGTCATGCAGGTAAAAAGACGTAGCAGTTTCTGGTTCTTACTTCCCATTTTGTTTAATGTCATTGGGGGTATCATCGCATTTTTTGTAATACGAGAGGACGACCCAAAAAAGGCCCGAAACTGTCTAATGCTTGGAATAGTACTTGCTGCGATACCGTTCTTGCTAATTGTTGTTCCTATACTGGTTGGAATAACGTTATTTCCTCACATGGGCCGCCTGTTATGCCAGGCATGCATTATGTGTAGATTATAGCCCGGCCCAGATTCGAACTGGGGTCAAGGGCTCCAAAGGCCCCTATGCTTGACCGCTACACTACCGGGCTTCTTTGGAACCTTGTCTTGCATTCCTTTATAACGTTACCCAAAACGGATATGCAGAATGTATGTGAAAAGACAATTTACGATAAAGAATTTTGGTTAACCTATCATCTGTGTTATTTTCTTTAGTATCTCGCCTTCTACATGTCTTGTCCAGAGCATCTCTGGAATGTCAACTGCCAGAAATAGAGCTGACAAGAGTAATGCCTCTGCTGCAATGACTGCAATATTTTGTATAAATTTTCCAATTCCGATATGTATTGCAAAGTCATTTGGTTCTCCTGTTATCATTATAGTAAACGCCCTGTCTGCAGTGATNTATGCTTGACCGCTACACTACCGGGCTTCTTTGGAACCTTCACTAGTATTCCCTTATAATGGTACCCGAAAGGGTTGAGCAGAATGTGTAGACAGATGTATTGCTATAAAAAATTTTGATGGCTAACCTATAGNCAACTGCAAGAAATAGAGCTGACAAGAGTAATGCCTCTGCCGCAATGACTGCAATATTTTGTATGAATTTTCCAATTCCTATGTGTATTGCAAAGTCATTTGGCTCACCTGTTATCATTATGGTAAATGCCCTGTCTGCTGTTATGATATCCCTTAGAATGCCTGCCTTTGTTGCCTGGATTATAATCCCTACTGGTGAGTTAGAGGTCATCTGTGTCTTGTACCCATCTTGGTTTAATAACGAGATTATCTGCTGTGCTAATTGATTCAAGTCCTTGTTCTTGTTTTGAAACCTGACTATTTTTTCAGAGACCATTATTCCACAAAGACTAGGCGCTCTAATTAAATTGTATTTTAATTCTCATTGTGTGGTAACTTGGCTCTAGATTGTTTTCCTGTAAATGACAATTCGGATCTAGTTTTTCCCAGCTAATTTGTTTTCAGATATTGTCGCATTATGTCTCAGATCTTTTGAAATTNGCTCTAATTAAATTGTATTTTAATTCTCATTGTGTGGTAATTTGGCTCTAGTTTACTTTCCTGTAAATGACAATTCGACTTTGGTTTTTTCCAAATACTGGCTTGTTTTCAGGGATTGCAGCAAGTCTCCACCTTTTGAAATCATTTCCTAGACCCGACCTTGTAATCATCTGAATTTTTTATATTTATCTGATTTCCAAAATTGGAAAAAAGTTATTTCCAATTTTGGCAGATGGATTTTAAATATTTAATTCACTAAAATGACAACATGTTAAATGAAATAGCAAAAGTGTCG
>NZ_RCMC01000019.1 GCF_011319475.1 Candidatus Nitrosotalea sp. FS | reverse complement strand
TTTGTTGATCCGCCTCTACAAGAATCAAACGACATGGCAAGGGTAGCATCAAACATAGAACCATTACACAGAGAGTATAACCTGAGTGGAGATGGTGTTACTGCTCTGGTTTATGATATAGGAAAAGCCGACAGTAATCATCCAGATTTTGGAGAGCGAATAATAGAACAAGACAATTCTCCAGTGCAGGAGCATGCAACACATGTAACAGGAACTCTTGGAGGAAGTGGCATTAACAGCGACGGTGAGGATGCAAATGGAAGAGAGAATGGTGGCACATCTGGACAATGGCAGGGAATGGCTCCAGATATAATGATACGTTCTTTTGGATTTGCTAGCAATTCTAACAGCCCTCCTCTTTTCAACGACGGTTCCAACATGGAAGATGACTTTACTAGAGCAATTTTGAATGGAACAGATCTGGCCACAATGTCATTGAACACAAATATAATTTCAAATGGTTATGATTGTAAAATGCTTGGAGATTATGTTCACACGCCTGTACTCATAGACAAAATAGTAAATGGAACTATTGGTGGACAGAGACTTTTGTTCTTTGAATCTGTAGGCAATGAACGACAGGGAAGCAATTCACATTGTGGTCAAGCATCTACAATCAGTCCTCCAGCCAGTGCAAAAGACAGTATTGCAGTTGGTGCGATAAACGCTGATAACAAATCCATCACTGGCTTTACCAGTTTTGGTCCAACAAAAGATGGGCGACTCAAGCCAGACATTGTTGCACCCGGATGTACAAGCAATAATGCAGGGATAATCTCTACGGGTCTTGACAAAGGGTATGTATCCATGTGTGGAACAAGCATGGCCGCACCCATAGCTGCAGGTGCTGCAGCACTCTTGATACAAGAATGGCACTTGATTCATGAACAAGACGAAAGACCATTACCACCACATACTGTAAAGGCGATCTTGATTCACACTGCAACTGATCTTGGTGCGCCAGGACCAGATTATAAGTTCGGGTGGGGAGCACTTGATGCCAAGTCAGCAATTGATCTTGTAAGGGCAGACAAGTACGAGCATCTGATAAAGATAGATTCTGTTATTGAGGACCAAAGCAATTCGTATCAGATCATTTCTGATGGAAACCACATTGTAAAAGCAACACTAGTTTGGGATGATCCAGCTGGAACAAGGTTGACTAGCAAAAATTTGGTCAATGACTTGGATATGAGGTTGACCGATCCTTCTGGAAAAACATACAAGCCATTTGTATTGAACCCACACGAACCGGAAAGAAATGCGGTAAGAGGTAATGACGACACAAACAATGTAGAGATGATAACAGGAGATGCAAGTAGAGGCACTTGGACCCTTACCGTCAATGGTACATCAATTTCGGATGGTACACAGGAATATACTGTAATAACTTCAGAAGGTCCAGACGAAAAGACTATGACAGTTTCAATGGACAAATCTCAGTATAACCATAATGATTCAGCTACAATAACTGTGAATTCTGGTCTAGGTCCAGGACAAAATATAGGGATAAACATAGTCGACCCAACTGGAGATATCCATCCTATTGGGTCATCTCAAACAGACAGTACAGGATCAGTATCGCTTGACTTTGAGATACCTGCGGATTTTCCAACTGGAACTTATCAACTAATAGCAAACTCAGAGAGTACTGCTGCAAGCGACCACAGATATATGACATTTGAAGTCGTTCCAGAATTTGGTCCTATTTCTGCAATGGTTTTTGTCACTGCTGTGATCTTTACTTTATTTCTGACTAGAGCCAGAACAGTCTCCAAGATCTAGAGTTTTAATGCCATGACTATTTGTGTACAAAAGTAATAGCATCCCACTTTCAAAGATCTAANTCGGCGAAGACACAAGTGTGGTAGTAGAGCGAATCTTTTCTAACTTTCTTATCTTGGAGTATATGACATCGCGTAACGAGTCTGCCGAGTCTGTCTCTATTTTTACGATAACATCATAGTTGCCGCATGTTGGCTGGACCTCCTTTATCTCAGATATTTCTCTGAGAGAATCAACAAGCGATTGGGTGCAATCCTCGCATGTTATCATGACAAATGCACTCTGCATGTATCTTGGACCATCAGTTGATCTTTGCATGGATATTATTCCACCTGATACCATATTGCTACGCCTTGAGGTACCAGCTAAGTATTTTTCATCCAAGCTAAGTCACAACTTTTCTGTAAAAAGAGTACACCGGATAGTCAAGCCTCACGCCGACAGAGAATCCAACCAACGAATGAAACTCGTAACCCTTGAGATGTCTTGCTACTTGATACAAGTCCCCTCCAAGTACCGCACTGTTTGGCATGGCAATTCCGTTTATCTTTGCACATGTGTTAACCGTTGGACCAAAGATATCCTCGCGTGTAGAAAATAATGATTTTGCAATGGTCAGCCTTCCATAGTCAGAGCTTACCCTGTAACTAACAGGAGGTAATCCACACTCTGTCATCAGTATGTTTATCTCCTCATAGGATTCCNCCATATACCTTGGACCATCAGTTGATCTTTGCATGGATATCATTGCACCCGGAAACATATTGCTACGCCTTGCCGTTCCAGCTAAGTACTTTTCATCCAAGCTAAGCTGCATCCTTTCTGCAAAAAGAGTACACTGGATAGTCAAGCCTCACACCGACAGAGAACCCGACCAAGGAATGAAACTCGTAACCCTTGAGATGTCTTGCTACTTGGTACAAGTCCCCGCCAAGCACAGTACTGTTTGGCATGGCAATTCCGTTTATCTTGGCACATGTGTTGACTGTTGGACCAAAAATGTCCTCGCGCATAGAAAATAATGATTTTGCGATTGTCAGCCTCCCATAGTCAGAGCTTACCCTGTAGCTGACACGTGGCAGTCCGCACTCTGTCATCAGTATGTTTATCTCTTCATAGGATTCGACCATGGCAAGGCTGCACTCTAGTGAATTTTGTATAGATGTCTTGTCTTCGGCATCGCATGTATCAGGAAAATAATATAGCAGACTGTCTCCAATGTTTTTTACTACAACTGCCCCAAACTCTTTTGCAATCTCTGCCATGGCATTAAGATAGATTCTGTAATATTCGCTCATCTTGGAGCTCTCCATGTTGGCAGTAATCTTGGTAGAGTTTACCATGTCTACAATTCCCATGCAGTAGCTTCCATGTGTCCCGCAAAACGAGATCTCGCCATGCATTGCTGCTCGGATTTTTTCTACGATATTTTTAATTCGAAACCTCTGAATTCCATTTAATGGTACATTTAGAGTACTCATCAAGAGTATGATCGCGTATCAGAAGATATTGTATGGTTAGCTAGTTTTGTAACGAGTTAGCTTGCATGTCAAGTTCTTCTAAAATATCGTATCCAGCATATACAGAGCATGAAGAAAGCGCTTGCGACACAGTGTCAGTGTTGCGGTTCAAGACAAGCTCAGATAATCTTTATTCCCCAATACAGGGGATTTAGGGGGTTTTGTTTTCGTTGCGAGACAAACTGGCCAGAGTCCTGATGGAACCATGAGAACCTTTAGATTATTACAATCCGAATCCACCACGATGGTACCAGACCACGAAGATACTGCAAATACATTTCTTGAGCTTGCAAGCGAGCAGCGCTTGGCAATTTTACTAAAACTTCAGGAAGGTCCTGTCAAGGTGTCTACCATAGCAAAGGAGCTTGGCGCAACGGTACCAGAAGTGTACAGAAACTTTGAGAGGCTTGTCAAGTCAGATTTTATCGAAAAGAATCCAGACGGAAGCTATGGCATCACCACCACTGGAAAGATACTTGCGTCCCAGGTATCCCTGATTGGATTCCTGTCTGCAAACAAGAAATACTTCAAGGGCCATGACATGGACACGCTTCCGCAAAATTCATCCAGAGGATGGGCTCACTGGAACAGTGTGAAACCGTAAAGGGGTTTGTCAAGGTCCAGGAAAAATGGAAGGAGCTCTNCTTCCGCAAAAATTCATCCAGAGGATGGGCTCACTTGAAAAGTGTGATACCGTAAAGGGATTTGTCAAGGTACAGGAAAAATGGAAGGAGCTTTATGGGGATGCAGAAAAACACATTTACAATATCTTGTTTGAGGTTTCATATACACCTGACCTCATGGAGTTGCTTGCAAGAAAGGTAAGCTCTGGAGTAAAGGTCCAGTCAATATTTTCTGAATCCGCTGTAATACCAAAGGAGAGAAAGCTTGCATTTGATAAATTAGGATTCAAAGAGTTTATCGCACAGGGAAAGATAGAACGTAGGATGCAACCTGATACAAAGGTAATCGTAATACTAAACGAGAAAGAAGCTGGAGTGATGTTCCCGTCAGGCGGGNCTGGAGTAAAGGTCCAGTCAATATTTTCTGAATCTGCAGTCATACCAAAGGAGAGAAAGATTGCCTTTGATAAATTGGGATTCAAGGAGTTCATAGAACAGGGAAAGATAGAACGCAGGATGCAGCCTGATACAAAGGTGATAGTAATACTAAACGAGAAGGAGGCAGGAGTGATGTTCCCATCAGGCGGAGAGGTTGACATGAGCCATGCGCTGTTTTCAAAAGATGTCATATTTCATGAATGGTGCCTTGACTATTTTGTATCCAGTTGGGATGTCGCAGGGCCGTTTCGTGAAGCCAAATTAAAAGAATAAAAAATTATCTTGGACAGAGCACTCCGCCCTGGCCAAACTTTGTAGCATGTATTATGGTGTGGTGTGTCTGGCGAAGATTCTCCATCCATGTCTTTCTCCTTGTCTTCTCGATTGCGGATATGTCATAGNAAGATGTCATGTTTCATGAATGGTGCCTTGACTACTTTTTGTCCAGTTGGGATGCCGCAGGACCATTTCGTGAAGCAAAACTAAAGGAATAAAAAAATTATCTTGGGCAGAGCACTCCGCCCTGGCCAAACTTTGTGGCATGTATTATGGTGTGGTGTGTCTGGCGAAGACTCTCCATCCATGCCTTTCTCTTTGTCTTTTCAATTGTGGATACATCATATGTGCACATGACAGAGCCGCGAAAGTCCTCAAAGCAGGCATGTGTCTTTTTTTCAAGGTCCATCTGGACTGACATGCCATCAAGTGTGCTGATGTTGGGAACGATCCTTCCGACTATTCTGTATGGAGGTATCAGCCCTTCAAGTATCTCTTGCACTTCTTTTTTTGATTTCTCAAACATTGCCTCTCCTGTGCTGCAGGTCTCGTGGATCTGTATGACACGGAGCTTGCCGCTCTGGAAATACTGCATTGGGATGCCATAGTTTAGGAACTTTAGTACTATAGATCCCGAGTCCTCGTGGGTNTGGGAACGATCCTTCCTACTATACGGTATGGGGGTATCAGGCCTTCAAGTATATTTTGTACTTCTTTTTTTGATTGTTCAAACATTGCCTCACCTGTATTGCAGGTCTCATGGATTTGTATGACACGGAGCTTGCCATTTTGGAAATATTGCATCTGGATACCATAGTTTAGGAATTTTAGTACGATAGAGCCCGAGTCCTCATGTGTGACATAGACACATGTCTCACCATCTGCCAGTCCGTTTTTTATGAATCTAAATTCAATAAGCCTTGCATATGCGGGATCTTCATAAAGCAATAAAATGTGCTGCTTGTGTTCGATTGAATCCACATACTTGAATGGCACTGACAATGTTTCATAAATGCTCATGACTTATCCTAATCCATTGTTGCATATTATATCGAGTTTGCAACACAGCTAATTGGTTGCAATTCTAGCTAATTAGGATTTATGACATATCAGAACTGATGGAAATCTGAATTTGCCACTAGGAATCAAGACATGGACATTTGTAAAAAGCGTTGTTGTACTAGAGCGCGATGAGTATGGGGTCTATGAGCTGCTTGACTCTAGGGANCACCATCTGCCAGTCCGTTTTTTATGAATCTAAATTCAATCAGTCTTGCATATGCTGGATCTTCATAAAGCAATAGTATGTGCTGCTTGTGCTCAATTGAATCCACATACTTGAATGGTACTGACAATGTTTCATAGATGCTCATGGCTTATCCTAATCCATTGTTGCATATTATATCGAGTTTGCAACACAGCTAATTGGTTGCAATCCTAGCTAATTAGCATTTATGACATATCAGAACTGATGAAGACTTGAATTTGCCACTAGGAATCAAGACATGGACATTTGTAAAAAGCGTTGTCGTACTAGAGCGTGACGAGTATGGGGTATATGAGCTGCTTGACTCTAGGGATAATATTTTGTATATAGGTCATGGGAAAATAATGACATCTCTTTTACAGCATTTGGAGAACGGAGAACATCCTGTGACTGGCGCACATTGCTTTAGTGTGGAATACACATGGGACAAGGCAAGAGCTGAGACAAGATACGGGGAGGAGCTTGTAAGATACTACAAGGAACATGGGACATATCCGAAATTCAACTAGATTTTTTATCTTGTCTGTTTTTTCACATGTAGGTTTTTTCCATCATTTCGGAATAACGGAATAAAATGTCACAAAAAAATCGAGCAATTGTCAAGCCCTGTTGCAATATGGTTGATTTAAATAATTAAATAATTTTGTTGTTTTATTGAAAGAATTGGAGATTTTTTGGAGCTGAATTGTAAATTTTAGTTGAGGACGAAGTATTTCATGCGTGCGCGTCTAGTAGAACATAATCAGATGTTCAACGCCAGCCCTGAAGGGGCCCCCTCAACAAGTATCGCAGACATCGTGTCCAAGGTAGAGCGCGAAAACCTCATCTTTGCTAACAAAAGAGCTCTTGATGCACTTTCTTTTCCCATGAAGATAATCGGAAGAGAAGAGCAAACGGAAAAAATTGTCAGGTTTTTGTTGGGGTATCGCTACGGGCATGTCGTTCCATTTATTTCTGTATACGGCAGGAGCGGCTCTGGCAAAACTACCATAGTCAAACATGTCTGTAAAGAATTTAGTGAGTCAGAACACGAGTTCGTAAATCTTCGAAGGACACGTACAGTTTTTGGAGCAACAAACCTTGTTTTAGCAAGCCTTGGGCTTGAGCCCATGAAAGGTTCAGGAGGCAACAAGATACCATTTGAAAAGATGCAAGATGCGATCAGCATTAGGCTGGAAAAAAACAAGAAGAAGCTGTTTGTTCTTGTGCTAGATGAGTTTGATGTCATATTTGGCGACCCGCGTGGCAGACCTTCGGATTTTATTTATCAGTTATTAGAGCTCGAAAAAGACTTGGCCCAAAAGGGATTTTATTTTTGTGCAATTGGAATCTCAAACAATGTGCTATCTGGATATGATTTGGATGACAGGGTCAAGTCAAGAATCGGAACGTCTGAAATATTTTTTGCGCCATATCACTATGGAAACGTAAAGACAATTCTTGAGGAGAGGGCTCAGCAAGCATTCATCTGCAAAATTGATGATGTAATACTGGAGCGTTGTGCCAAGCTTGCATCGCAGGATCACGGGGACGCCAGAAGGGCAATCGATCTTCTGCGTGTTGCTGCAGAGACTGCAAGTGCAGCACACAAGCCGTTAAGTATTGCATATGTGGACCAGGCATCGCGTGAGCTTCAGAAAGACAGAATTGAGAATGTCTTGACGGACTCGTCTTACAACTTCAAGCGGGTGCTTGCAGTGATTGCAAGGATTACTTTTTTGAGCAAGGAGGAGTGGCATTACACCTCAGTCATTGTACAGCAGTACAAAAAAGTCTGGTTTGATGGTGCACAACCGTTGTCATACAGAAGAGTCTCCGAGATTCTCAGGGAAATGGAAGACACTGGTTTGGTCTTGTCACAGATTAGCTCTCGCGGCAGACATGGCTATGGCAAGCAATACAAGCTTGAAATGCCACTGCACGTGGTTGGCAGAAAACTCAACGCCAACTGGTGGTTCGGATTATTGGAAGCAGAAAAGATGCATAAACGCATGATGAAGTACATGAGAAAGACTGGTGATCTTTCGGAGAAGCAAAAGAACAGAATTGAGCGAAACGAAGCAGTTGATGAAAAGGAGAAGCACTGGGATAGCTATGTGTGGAACGACGATGATGGAGAAAATGACTCTGAGTCAGGTGAATTTTGATGAGTGGAAAAGTCCGCAGCAGGGGAGACAAAAACTCCCAGAGCGACATTAAACAACGAAGAGCACTTGTGGCAAAGATAATTCAAGAGATGCTAAACCATGGCGAGGTTCCAATAAGAAAGGAGTTGATTTTGAAAAAACTCGAGTCCTTGGGATACAGTACAAGCAAGCGCGTTTTGGAACGAGACATTGCATCAATTTTTACAACGGATGTTAGTGCAGTCTTGCCACGCCGTAGCTACAAGATTAATCCTGGTACCAGATACATGAGAATACTTGAAGATGAACATAATGACGAGTTTTATGCAGCTTTTTTAAGGAAAGATATTAGCAGACAAGCTGCTCGCAAATGGAGGAGGGATACAATAGCATCCATGTTAGCAAAACTTGGTTTACCATCGCATTACATGCCAGACAGTCTCTCAAGTGACAAGACACCGTAAAATGGTCAAAGATGGTTATTGATATGGTACCAGTTTGACTTGTGATTTTATTTTAGGATTTTCTATTCGTTGCCTTTTGGCACGATCCCTTTGTGGTCATGTTTGATGCATACATCCAAGTATATCATCACTTGATTGTGATTTTCTTTTCATCTTACTGAAATTATAGATGAATATTGATGACCCTATAGCTAGTACAGTTCCAATAAAGAATTTTTCAGAAAATGAGAATACTCCAGATGGCGATACGGTATAGACATCGGCGTAAAAGTAATGGATGCTCAGAACTAGAAATAGTGCAGTCATGGTTATCATCGATGTTGTGATAATAGACTTGTTTCGTGCTGCAATTTGGTATGCCTTGTCTTCGTGAGATTTTCTTTTCATCTTACTGAAATTGTAGATGAATATTGATGATCCTATAGCTAGTACAGTTCCAATAAAGAATTTTTCAGAGAATGAAAATATGTCAGATGGTGATATTTTGATGTCAGCGTAAAAGTAATGGATGCTCAGAACTAGAAATAGTGCAGTCATGGTTATCATCGATGTTGTGATAATAGACTTGTTTCGTGCTGCAATTTGGTATGCCTTGTCTTCGTGAGATTTTCTTTTCATCTTACTGAAATTGTAGATGAATATTGATGATCCTATAGCTAGTACAGTTCCAATAAAGAATTTTTCAGAGAATGAAAATATGATGGGTACGGTGTAAAGTCCTCTATAAGCATGATGGATGCCAAGAACTAGAAATAGTGCAGTCATGGTTATCATCGATGTTGTAATGATAGACTTGTTTCGTGCTGCAATTTGGTATGCCTTGTCTTCGTGAGATTTTCTTTTCATCTTACTGAAATTGTAGATGAATATTGATGATCCTATAGCTAGTACAGTTCCAATAAAGAATTTTTCAGAGAATGAAAATATGTCAGATGGTGATATTTTGATGTCAGCGTAAAAGTAATGGATGCTCAGAACTAGAAATAGTGCAGTCATGGTTATCATCGATGTTGTGATAATAGACTTGTTTCGTGCTGCAATTTGGTATGCCTTGTCTTCGTGAGATTTTCTTTTCATCTTACTGAAATTGTAGATGAATATTGATGATCCTATAGCTAGTACAGTTCCAATAAAGAATTTTTCAGAGAATGAAAATATGATGGGTACGGTGTAAAGTCCTCTATAAGCATGATGGATGCCAAGAACTAGAAATAGTGCAGTCATGGTTATCATCGATGTTGTAATGATAGACTTGTTTCGTGCTGCAATTTGGTATGCCTTGTCTTCATGAGGTAATGTTCCATTACCTGTCTTTTCATGCATATGCATTGCAGAAATGATAGAGTCTACACATTGTTGTAGATCATGTTTTTCCGTGTCAAGTATCAAGTCTGGATTAGCGGGTTCTTCATACGGTATGTCAAATGGTACAAAATCTGTAATCTCGCCTGATTGTGCTTTCTTATAGAGACCTTTAGGATCACGTTTTATGCATGTATCCAATGATGCCTTGACATGTACAAGAAAAGTTGGCATCTCTTTTCGTAGTTTTTCTCTAACATCGTCAAAAGGCGAGGTAAAAGCAACTATTACGGTTTTGCCATCATTTGATAGTGATTTTGCTTCAGAAACTGCCCTACGTAGATTTTCTCGTCTATCTTTTACAGAATAACCAAGGTCAAGACATCTATCTTTTCTAAATGTGTCTCCGTCCAATAGTGCTACTGGTACTTTTTTTGATTCTAGCTCTTTTTGTAGAAGATTAGCTATTGTTGTTTTTCCAGCGC
>NZ_RCMC01000269.1 GCF_011319475.1 Candidatus Nitrosotalea sp. FS | reverse complement strand
TCCTTGTGGTCTCTGACCTTGTTGTTGTGGTCTGTTGCCTTGATTTTGTTTTTGTCCATGTTTTACATTTGGACTTGATCCTGGAATTGGTCTCATCTTGCTCCAAAGTATACTCATTCTTGCCTTGTACCCAACACCATATTCCAATTCATCTGGAACTAGTGTTGCAGGATGAACAAATCCTTGGCTTCTAATTGCAATTGCTCGCTTCATTGCAATATTTCTGATGTAATCCCAATCAACAGAACCAAATCCGTCTACTGGACCAGTCAAGATACCATTATGCATTGAAAACACCAATGCTGATACAATAGGTATTGCATAGTTGATGCTTGCTGGAGAATTAATTTTCACAGGCATCAAAGGCATGTGATGACTTCCTCTAGTATTTCCTGCCACAAGATGTGGATTGTTAAATGCAGAACCTGCTTCCTCTGTTGCTGGAAAGTCTTTTTGAGTTCTTACGATACAGATTGGATCGTCTTTTCCAACATATGTTCCTGCAATGTTGTGCAGCCTATCAGTTGATGCAGCCAATATCGGCTGATTGTCCTTGGTAGTTACTGTAGATACTACATATCTTCCAGGATACATCAAGGCAGCTTCTAGTGTTGGCTTGTCTTCCCACATGTTTAGTGTGGCAATCTTGCCCTTTTCTACATCCATTACGTTAATCCTGACACCTTTTGACAGGTTTTGGTTTACAATTAATCCGGTATTGGATAGGTGTCTACAAACATTCTGTAGAATGGATAGTTGAATGCACCAGGTTCTGTCTTGTCTGCTGCATAAATTGTAAATGCTTCATTTGGTCTTTCTTCAAAGGTCATCTCTGCGACGCCAGGTCCCATTCCTTTTACGTTTCCAGAAAATGAATCTTTTAGGAGATCTTGGCCTGCACCATAGAGTCCTTCACTTTTAGCAACTCGCGTTGCAGCTTCAAATGCTCTCCATGCAAGTCCGTGAATTTGAGAATTGTTAACACCCTTTGTATGAGTCATGACGATGTGGATATCATCACCGCAATATCCTACATAGGAATCAATCAAAAGTCCTTTACCGTCTTTTCTTACTTGGGGCTTTACAAGATTTTTTACTGCATTTAGTAGACCATCACTTGGTCTAGTATGTCCGCCTATTCCGCCGACATCAGCTTTGATTACTGATACTGTAATTTTCATTATTTATCATGATCAAATAGTTTGATTTATACCATGTGAAAAAATNTTTGATTACCGATACTGTAATTTTCATTATTCATTATGATCAAATAGTTCGATTTATACCATGTGAAAAAAATTGATCTGGATGATCGAGTCAGAAAATAATTCAATTTTTGACCGAAAAAAAATTAAAAAATGAAAATGCTAATAAAGCCCTTCTCAAGTAACATCCTTCATGAGTAACGCAGCAGCAAGAAAACCTCACTTGAACATGATTGTCGTAGGACACATCGATAACGGCAAATCTACAACCATGGGTCACTTTTTGATGGACTTGGGATTGGTAGACGAAAGAACAATTGCCTCACATGCAGCCGAATCCGAGAAGACCGGAAAAGGTGACACTTTCAAATATGCATGGGTCATGGACAATATCAAAGACGAAAGAGAGAGAGGTATCACAATCGACTTAGCGTTTCAAAAATTTGAATCACCAAAATACTTCTTCACATTAATTGATGCACCAGGTCACAGAGACTTTATCAAAAACATGATCACAGGAGCCTCAGAGGCAGACTGTGCAGTTTTGGTCTTGTCAGCAAAAGAAGGTGAAACTGATACCGCAACAGCACCAGGTGGACAAGCAAGAGAACATGCTTTCTTACTTAGAACACTAGGTGTAGGACAACTAGTAGTAGCAATCAACAAGATGGATGACAGCAATTTCTCAGAAGCAGCATTCAAGGCTGCAAAAGAAAAGGCAGAAAAGTTGCTAAAGTCAGTAGGCTACAAGCTTGAAAGCGTAGCAATCATTCCAGTTTCAGGTTGGAAGGGAGACAACTTGGTAAAGAAATCACCAAACATGGGATGGTGGGCAGGAAAGACACTATACGAAGCATTTGATGAATTCAAACTACCAGACAAGCCAACAGGAAAACCACTTAGAATTCCAATTCAAGATGTTTATACAATCACCGGTGTAGGTACCGTCCCAGTAGGACGTGTAGAAACCGGAGTTGCAAAACCAGGCCAGAAGATAGTTGTAATGCCATCCGGAGCAGTAGGTGAAATCAAATCAATTGAAACCCACCACACTGAAATGCCATCAGCAGAACCAGGTGACAACATCGGATTCAACCTCAGAGGTATTGAAAAGAAAGATATCCACAGAGGAGATGTAATCGGAACAGCTGACTCACCACCAAACGTTGCAAAAGAATTCCGTGCACAAATCATAGTTATTCATCATCCAACAGCAATTGCACCTGGATACACACCAGTAATGCATGCACATACCGCTCAAGTTGCAGCAACCATAGTAGCATTTGAGGCAAAGATCAATCCACAGTCCGGTGCAATTGAAGAAAAAGATCCAAAGTTCTTAAAGGCAGGAGATTCTGCAATCGTTAGAATCAAGCCAGTAAGACCATTGTGCATCGAGACATTTGGTGAATTCCCAGAGATGGGTAGATTTGCTCTCAGAGACATGGGTGCAACAATTGCAGCAGGCATTGTAAAAGAGATCACTGAGAAATATACAAAATAAGGGACCTGAATGACCCAGACAGCCCGAATCAAATTAACAAGCACATCTCTCTTGAGACTTGACGGGGTCTGTACTGAAATCAAGGGCATCGGAGAAAAGACCGGTGTCAAAGTAAAAGGTCCAACACCATTACCAGTAAAAACACTAAATGTTGTTACAAGAAAATCACCATGCGGTCAAGGTACAAACACATACGAAAAATGGGAAATGAGAATCCACAGACGAGTAATTGATCTTGGTGCAGATGATAGAGCAATAAGACAGCTCATGAGAATTAAAATTCCAAACGATGTTTACATTGAACTTACTTTGAAATAGATTTTGATAAAAATGTCTGAACCAACACAAGAAATACCAGCAGAAGAGAAACCAACTAGCTTTAGTGTCTTCTATGCATGTATGCGCTGTGGAACACAAGTATCCCAGTCTGAACTAACAAGACTGCCAGAAATAAAATGCATCTGCGGTTTTAGAGTATTTACCAAGGTCAGACCACCAGTAGTAAAGACAATCAAAGCATTCTAGACGTCTCTTTTACCGTGGTATGTATGCATTCTTTGCATATGTGTCCGCATGGCTTCCATGCTTGGAAAATTTTGGTTGCACATTTTACAATCATATTCTTTGCCGCTGTGATACAGTTGTTGGTGCTGCATTAGATATTCTTGTTGTCTAAATCTGGTACCGCAGATATCACACTTGAATTTTTTAAAGATATTCATCTATCCCAGCTTTGCCTTGTGAGAGTCCCAGCATTGCCTGCACAATTGCCCGTCAAGCACCCATTTCTTCTTTGGATTGTATCGTATCATGCCAAGTTTTTTTCCACAGACTTGACATGTTGATTTTTGGCTCTTAAACGTAAGATCCTTTTTATCAAAACATGATTTGCACAAAAGACCAGTCATATCCCACTGGTATCGTGGCTCCCATAAATCCGGAACATCTTTTTCAATTCCACAGGTGACACATTTTTGTCGTAGGCCAAGTTCATAGAACTTTTTCATCNGTCCTGCAATATTCCATTCGCTCTTTGGTTTGTGTTTGTGAGACGACTCTTTTCCACACATTGTACATACGATAGANACTGGTATCGTGGCTCCCATAAATCCGGAACATCTTTTTCTATTCCACAGGTGACACATTTTTGTCTTAAACCAAGCTCATAGAACTTTTTCATTTGGGTGACATAGCAATCCCCACAAAGCGGTCCTGCGATATTCCATTCGTTCTTTGGTTTGTGTTTGTGGGATGACTCTTTTCCACAGATCGTACAAATGATACTCTTGCCAAACAGTTTCATGGTATTTTACAGCACTAAATCCATTAAATAGTTATCATAAAGGAAAAGATTTGAGAACTAGGTTCTCGTGTTTATTGTTCCAGTGCTTCTTCTAGAAGCTGGCCTGCGTTTAGCATTCCTTTTTGCTTTGCAATCTGCTCAATTTTTGCATATTGTTCAGCTGTAAAACAAATTGGCATTGAACGGTCTTTCATGATACTCAAGTACAATTATGATTTTATATCCTTTTTGCTGATTTGCTTTGATCGTCAGGGTAGATTTTTGTTACTAGAACTAGTCATTAAAGACATACTTGCGTTGGCCACGCAATTCGGGGCTGCTTCCAACTCCCACCAAAACAAATTCCTTCTTGCCATCTAGAATATTCTGTGTTGGGCTGAGCTTGCTTTCGTGGATCTGCTCATATTCCTCAAGGGACACCTTTCTCCTGTCACCTATCTCAGCCTCTAAGTTCATGTTTTTTACAATCTCCTTGTATGCTGGCATTATAACACCACTGAAGACCATTNAGATGTTCTGTGTTGGGCTGAGCTTGCTTTCGTGGATCTGCTCATATTCCTCAAGGGATACCTTTCTCCTGTCACCTATCTCTGCCTCCAAGTTCATGTTCTTTACAATCTCCTTGTATGTTGGCATGATTACACCACTAAAGACCATGGCGCTGCTTCCACTGCCATAAGAGCCAAATCCAAATCTCTTGCCTTCAAGGTCAGTACCCTTTTGGAATTCAAACTCCATGCAACTTCTAAAGCCCATGTAAAGTGATGCAGTGTAAAGATTTCCTACCATGCTTGATGCAATAAGGGAGCTTGCAAGTTTAGAGTCATATGCTTCCTGGAACTCTNATGCAGTGTAGAGATTTCCTACCATGCTTGATGCAATAAGTGAGCTGGCAAGTTTAGAATCATAAGCCTCTTGGAATTCCTCAGTCATTGTGAATCTCTTTGTAAACTCGTGGTCTTTTTGCATAAACTCTTCGTCTGCAAGTATTGATTCTATTGTACCACGTGGATCTTTTGGAACTGGTTCTGTCATTCCCATCTTTTCTACAATACCTTTCCATCTTGGAAGGCTTCTCCATTCATGTCTTAGTAGATACGTCAATGCCTTTTTGCCCATGTTACTATACGGAAGATGCATGTTTACAAAATCAATGTAATCAAGAATTGTTTCTCCTTCCTTTAGTTTTATTATTCCAGACGAGAGTGCCTTGTCCTTGTATGCCATCAGTGCTTTCTTTACCTGAATCATGTAGAGCAAGTTGGAGTACTGACCATTTACAATCGGAGTTTCTTTTCCAAATGGTCTGTAGAAATCATATTCATTTTTAATAGAAGTTGATGTAACTTTGGGATCAAATGTCATCAGTCTTGGGGTGTCGTTCAGTAACATGGCAACAGCACCTGCGCCTTGTGTATATTCACCGCTAGAACCGAGATCATATTTGGCGATATCGGACACCACGACAATTGCAGACTTGCCCTCTGCCTCTCCTGCTCTAATCCAATTAGTATTATCATATAACGCATAAGAACCGCTGACACATGCAAACTTGCATTCTATTCCACCACAGTGCTCAAAGGAATCGTTACCATAGACCTGTTCGAGCATACCGNACTTGCATTCTATTCCACCACAGTGCTCAAAGGAATCATTACCATAAACCTGTTCTAGCATACCAATTACATACGAGTTCATTGCCTTTGATTCGTCAAGTGAAGATTCAGTTGCAACATAGAGCCTTCCAACATCTTTTGGTGAGATCTTGTTTCTCTCCATGATTCTAAGGCAGGCATTTGCAGCCATACATGCAGGGTCTTGATTAGTATCTACGATAGCCATCTTTGATACGCCAAGGCCCCTCTGGAGCTTGTCTGGGTCCATTCCACGTGCTTTGGCAAAGTCTCTTGCGTCTACAAACAGTTTTGGAATGTAGATAGCAATATCATCTATACCTGCGGCCAATAGCTTCAGCTTTGCGATTACAGATATAAGGATTTTGAGAGTCAACATTGATCTCAAAGATTGATAATTTTTGCTAAATTAGTGCGACATGTATGAAATCTATGACTATTTTAGCTTGGATTTGAATAATTCGTCAAAGACGGTAAAGGGCTGAGCACCCTCAATTTTGGTGATGGTCTTGTCATGGGCTATAACGAAAAAGTCAGGCGTTCCAGTAAGACCAAGACCCTTGGCATCAGACAGGCTGCCTTGAACCGTAGAAATGTATCTTGACTGTGCCATGCACTGGCCAAACTGGGTATCGTTCAACCCTACATCCTTGGCAAATTTCAAAAGATTGGCAGATGATGCCCATCCAGTATTTTCCCCATTCCAGTTATTGTATAACGTATCATGGTATTGCCAAAACTTNGCCAAAACTTGTTTTGCTCTTGTGCACAGTGTGCGGCATGTGCAGCATTGACCGAATCCTGGCCAATTATGACAAAATCTTTGAAGACCATGCGCACCTTGCCAGTGTCGATGTAATTTTTGACAACATCTGGCTCTATGGTATGGTAAAACTTGTTACAGAAAAAGCATTGATAGTCACCAAACTCTATCATGGTAATTGGCGCATTGTCAGAGCCAAGCACTGGAGACGTATTGTCAATTAATAGACTCATGGTGTCTTTTGCAGATAGACCATTCTGTGGTACAGTATTGTCTGAAGTGGTACCCTGTTGTTCTGTAGATGCAGCCATTGGATTTTGTATACCATGTCCAAATAGTGAAACCGCAACAATTACTGCAACAATGACCCCAACCCCAATCCCTATAGACGGGAGATGAACTTTCAAGAATTTGATTTGCGTCTATAGATTATTTAGTTCTTGTCAAAGGGGTAAGCCAAATAAATGGGATTTCACATCAGTAAACTATGAAAAAAGTTTTTGTTAACGGNTTCCATTGGCAGCAGAATAACACAATTCATAGCAGACGACAAAGATATAGAAATCATTGGAGTTGGCAAATATTCANATATGGTTCCATTGGAAGCAGAATTACCCAGTTCATAGCAGACGATAAGGACATCGAGGTTATTGGAGTCGGTAAATATTCCCCTGACGACAAGGTGGCAGATGCAATATCTCGAGGATTTGATGTCTATGTCCCAAAGACAAAGGCTGATGCTTTTAAAAATTATAAAATTGCAGGATCCATAGAAGATATCATCACCAAAAGTGATCTGGTAATAGATGCAGCCCCTGGTGGTGTAGGATATGCAAACAAAAAGTCCCTGTATGAGCCAAAAAACATCAATGCCATTTTCCAGGGCGGAGAAAAGATTGGCGGAGAAGAGTCTGTCGCAAGTCTGATCTTCAACTCTCGTNATGCAGCCCCTGGTGGTGTAGGATATGCAAACAAAAAGTCATTGTATGAACCAAGAAACGTCAATGCCATTTTTCAGGGAGGAGAAAAGATTGGAGGAGAAGAGTCTGTTGCAAACCTGATCTTCAACTCTCGGGTAAATTATGAAAAGGCGTTTGATGCAAAATATGTAATGCAAGGAAGTTGTAACGTTACAGGCATGGGAAGAATACTCCAGCCGCTCAAGGAAAAATATGGAAAAAAGATCAAGCGATTTGATGCCACACTATTGAGAAGATGGGCAGACCTTGAGGATTCAAAGACACAAGTAAAAGATTCTGTCGAGTGGACCAGAAGACCACATCACAATGACGATGTAAAAAGCTACATGGGTGCAGATACGCCATTGTTTATACGAGCTTTCAAGGTTCCAACAAGACAGATGCACGTACACCTCATGGATATTCGATTTGATGGTCCTGCACCAAATGCACAAGAGATTTTGGATCTGTACAAACATGAATACGGTGTTGCAACGTTGTACAGTGCAAAAGGAACAAAAGATATCAGAGATTATGCAGAATCTATAAAATTTAATTTCAAAGATACCAACATGATTCACATCCATGCAGATGTAATGGATGTTCAAGATGACACAGTCAAATTAACATATTCTGATGATCAGACGGGTATAGTAGTACCTGAAAACCACCTTCTTATGCAGGCAATGCTATTCAAGAGAAAAAGAGAAGACGCTTTCAAACATACCGAAGAATTATTCCACATGGAAGAAAAGAAAAAACTACTCGAAGAGCATTTTGCAAAGAAATAGAAGAACAGCTCTTCCAGAGTGTCACTAACAAAACTAATGTGAACTTATAAAAGAGACAGTTCAAAAATAATATACATACCAATTTGTTTGAAATTCAATCAAGACGTTTGCTGATTAAAACACCGGGTTTGAGGTCAATGCATTGTAAAAAAGGTCTACATCGAGGTAATTGATCAAATGGACATTGAAATGATCTTAAAAATAATATTGCTTGCGTTGCTAGTGGCACTATCTGCCCTATTTAGTGGCGCCGAAGTTGCACTCATTGGAACAAACAAGGCCAAAGTAAACCAACTTGTAAAGGATAGAGTCAGGGGCGCAGCAGCACTTGCCAAACTAAAATCAAATCCAAACAGAATGCTTGCAACAATAAACCTTGGAACGGCACTAGCAAACGTAGGCTCGTCTGCACTTGCAACCGAAGTTGCACTAGGCATGTTTGGAAATGGAGGCCTTGCAATATCAATTGGAATAATGACATTCATACTGCTAGTATTTGGAGAGAATGCACCAAAATCATACTGTAATGCAAATCCAGTCAAGGTATCATTATGGATAAGCGGCGTCACCCTTACTTTTAGTTACATATTTTATCCATTTGTCATACTGTTTGAAAAAATAACACATGGAATACTATGGATGCTAAAAAGTCCATACCACCCACCGCCGATTACAGAACAAGAAATTTACAATGTAATAGAACAGGGATTAGAAGACAAGGCACTAAAAAAACATGAACGTGAACTTGTCCACGGTGCGCTAAAGTTTGATGATATTGTAATCCGTGCAGTCATGACCCCAAGAACAAAGATGTTCATGTTACCAGCAAAGATGATCTTGTTTGATGCAATGCCATTGATAAGTAAAAGTGGCTATTCCAGAATACCACTCTACAAGGATACAACAGACCAGATAGTTGGCATACTAAACGTAAGAGACCTGTTAAAGAATTTAGAACGAGATGAAAGAATAATTACACTTGAATCTCTTGCAAGAAAACCAATCTTTGTATCACAAGAACAGCGAATCAGCAAGTTGCTAAGAGAGATGCAGGGTAGACAGACTCACATGGCAATTGTAGTTGACGAGTTTGGGGGTGTTGAAGGCTGTGTCACACTTGAAGACCTGTTAGAGGAGATNNNATAATGGATGAGACCGACATGGAAGAGCTCAACTTTAAGATGCTAGACAAGAATACAATGCTTGCAACAGGCGATGTTGAGATTGATACCGTAAATGAAATACTAAAGTCGATATTCCGCGTGGCGAGGATTATTCTACTCTTAGTGGACTCTTACATGACAAATTAAAAGACATTCCAAGAACTGGTGATAGAGTAGTCATAGAATCAGTCAAGATGACTGTAGAAGAAGCAGTAAACAACCAGGCAACTCGCATAAAAATAGAAAAGATTCCAAGTACCAATTAGGACCGCGGCGGAATTGCAAACTTGTTTTGTGGGTTTTTGTGATAATCAACAGGAATGCTGGAATCTTTCTGTCGTCCTGTTAGTATTCCGACTACGGTTTCATCCTTTTTGATTACTCCTTCACCGATTAATTTTTTCACCCCAGC
>NZ_RCMC01000190.1 GCF_011319475.1 Candidatus Nitrosotalea sp. FS | reverse complement strand
ATATCCATGCAAAGATCAACTGATGGTCCAAGGTATATGGAAAGCGCATTTGTAATGATAACCTGCGAGGACTGTATCCAATCGCTGGTTGACTCCCTCAAGCAAATATCTGAGATTAAAGAAGTCCAGCCAACGTGTGGCAACTATGATGTTATAGTAAAAATCGAGACAGACTCGGCAGACTCGCTGCGCGATGTGATAAACTCAAAGATAAGAAAGATAGACAAGATCCGTTCCACTACCACACTTGTGTCCTCGCCAATTCTTGTCTACTAAATTTTTATTATTTTCCAACAAAAAACACCCACACTATATTATAGCAACATCTATTGACAGTGTAAATGACCTGATCATCTTCTTGTTGACACTAGACTGTATCTTATGATAGAGGTTCTAGCCAATTAATTTTCAATATCTGCCAGAATATTTTCTTGTAATTGCAATTACGGAAATTATAGAAACTATTCCAATGACTCCCACAAGCGGACCAAACTCTGGTATTGTAGGCGTATGTATGATTGTATATTGGCCATCTGTTTTCGGATCTGAAGGCTGGGTGCCTGGAAGATCGTCAGTGTCAGTACTAGGATTTCCAAATCCCTGGCAGTTCCTTGAGTCTGTGTAGGAATATGGTTGCGATGGCAAGGGTGTTGTCAAGTGCGGACTGAGCAACTTGAATGAGCTTGTGATGCTGGCTGGTTCCATGGAAGCATATGGAGTTGCGTTGGTAAGAAAACTGCCAAGAGAAATATGGTTGTCATTGTCTACTGAAACAATTGTCGGATACGAAATCTCATCACGGAACAGGTCACTTGCAAAATCGGTACTTATCCACTGGTCCTGGAAACTCTGGAACCTGTAAACAGGGCTTGTGTTTGGATCAATGTCATCAATTTTAGTCGTGTAAATCCAAGAATGGGTCCCCTGTACTATCTGAACTACATATGCAGGAGGGTCTGCAAGCGGCTCAGGTTCTAGTACTCCGGTTATCCAGTATTTTGAGCCTGGTACGACATTCACCTCCTTTAGTTTTATGAATGCATAATTTCCGCTTCCGCCATGCTCAAACGTCATAATCAGTCCTTGTCTATTACCGAGTACCTTTCCAATGCCATAGTCCACCTGGAAGAACATGTATCTGTGGTTGCTTGCATCATTTGGCACATTCTGGTAAAAGTTGACGGGATTGTAAAATACACCTGCCTTGTATCCTATAATCGATCCCCTTGGCATTGTCCACTGTACTACAAAGCCGGTGCTATCAGCCTTTGTGACAATGTTTGTGCCAGGATTTGTTCTGTCGCTTATTGTAGCGTTGACACCGTGGGGTATGGACCAGGACCACCCTTCTTGGTTGAGATAATTGGCATCAGGACTGTTGCAGTCAGTAGGCCATGTATTTGGTACACAAAGTCTTGATGATGCATCGTAGCTAAAACCGTTAGGACATTGCGGAGGTGAAAAACACATGCCTAAAGAATTGGGGTGCTGGTCACCTACACACATGTTTGGGTATGGCGGATCTGTGTTACAGTGACCTGCTGCATCAGGAAGCATACCATTAGAACACGTGTCTGGGGCCCAGAGACACTGGCCAGACTCTGAATAAAATTGTCCGGTACTGCAAACCGGATCTAGTGGACTTTGTGCTGGAACATACGTGTTGTTATAGTTTGTAGGATCGCCTTGAGGGAACAAAATTCCTTGAGGAAAATCAATTGTTAGTGCAGTGTTGTTCACGCTTACAAATGGTATAGTTATGGAACTGCCATTTGGATAGGTGTGCCTGTCAGAAACTGATCCTGGCTGGAGTGGGAATGAAAGAGATTTGGCAGTTGTCATTTCTGGATGTCCTGTTGCATCAAGAAAATCCCAATAGTTGACCTGAACAAGTTGAGTTATAGATGACACGATGGTCCCGTCCTGGCACAACTGATCTGGCATCTGAAAAGTACCAGTAAAGACACCTGTTGAAGGACCANTTGAAGGACCAGTCTCAACAAGTGAAAAACCACTTGCAGACAGGCTTGTGGCAAATCCTCCCTTTGTACCACCAGATGACTCTTTGCCAAAACATGACACCGTGTGATGCGGGTCTCCTGGTATTACAGAGTTGGACCATCTTATTTTATCTGGTCCAAACTCTACATTTGCCAGTTCCCCAATTGGTTGACTGTTACTATATACTCCAAGCCCTGCCTTGCCTATGGTATCAACTGCAACATCTTGCACTGCTGCAGTAGTTGGTGCAACTGTAGTGTAAATGACAACAAGACTGGGGTTTGTGTCAAGATCAGGATCTGTCAGTGTTACTGTTACAGTGTCTCCAATGTTGTATGTTTTTTTGTCAGTGGTTATGGTTCCACTAAATGTCGTAATGTCTTTCTGCGAACCAATCTTTGTATTAACTCCGTCTGCACCAAGGTCAAGATATCCAATAGTTGGTGCGCCACTTCCTGACTGCATACTAGTGATTGCTGCAAACTTTACGTCATGGTTGATTGTTCTCAATGCAGAGTATGTATTGTGATCAAAAATGTTGAGTTGGTTGAGCATGAAATACTGACTTGTGCCTGTAAACACTCCTGTGTTGTTACCGGTCTCTGCAAGCTCAAACCTGTAAATGCCATTGTTTATCTCTTGCATGTTCTGTACGTCGTTGCCAATCAAGCCTATGCTAAAAAAGTCAACTGCCATTGGCTCTCCAACAGGTGGCAAGAAAAGATTGCCACCGTGATCTGTTGTAAATGTAACCAATATTCCAATGTTGGCATTTTTTGTAACTGTTCCAAAGAGGTCATTGTTTAGGTCTGATGCTGCAATGTCAGTATAGTTTAGGTTGATAAAGTCCCTCAAACTTACCGAGTCTGCAATGTGCACAAGTGTAGGATTTGAAGAATATATCTTTCCATTGCTTGTAAGGCCTGTACCTGCATTGTTGTAAACAAGGTTTATCCCAATATTGGTGATGGAACTGCCAGTTGCACCGTTAAGACCGAGTGATCGTAGGTCATAGTTAAGAAAGTTAAAGCCTGTAAAGTTCTCTGCACTGCCAACCCTGTCTGTGTTATGTATCGTACCCAAGAGCGTGCTCATGGTTGTCTTCAAGTCTATTAACAATGCAGTTGTTGAATTTATCTCAGTTGTACTAGTACTTGAAAAGCTAAAGATCGGTCTCTGGCTTGCAGCTTCATCTTCTTGTATGTCTACTGCATTTTGAGATATGGACAAGACCTGTGCTGTCCCAATACCGCTACTAAAAGAGGGGCTACCTGCAAGCTTGACTAGTTGCGCAGTCTCGCTGCCTGCTCCTCCTGAGGAAAGGGTAAATGGAGTCCCAATGACCATTGTTGGAATTCTGGTCATTACTGGGTCGTAGAAATTGAGGTATTCTATCCTCTTGCTGTTTAGGTTGAGATCATTGTCGATAAGTGTTACCGGTATATCTTTTGCAAGACTTGTAGAGCCCTGATTAATTGTTCCAAATGCAAATCCACCAACTATTGATCCGCTGATGTCATTGTACTGGAATGTGGCAGACTGACCCCTTATACTTGGATCTTTTATAGTTACAATCTCTGATTCTCCTCCTTTATCCCATGTGCCAAATATTCCAGTATTCACACCACCTTCAACAAAAGAGAGTGGTTGCGAGCCTGCGGCAATTGATCTGGTGCTAACAGCTGCAGGATCACCTCTCTTGATTCCATTGTAGGTTGTCTCGTAGTTTGATTCAAAATCAATTACTCTTGAGCTCTGAGCAGTAGGGTTTACTGTGATCCTGCCGTTGTGATTGAACATGAGTTGAGTAAGGTTGCCTTCCAGGTTTTGCATGCCCGCAGTGCCATCTGCATCAGGACTTCCATTTCTGTCAAATGCCTGATAGTATAGCGTATTGTTTGTAGCACTTGTACCCCAGGTCCACGAGTCCTCCTCTGTTGGGTCAATGTTAAGCTGTGGGTCATTCATTGTCAAGAAAACTTGAGAGTTTTCTGGATATGTTGACCTATCTGGTATGACCGAAATCAAGTTTTGTGGGATTTTGTCAAAGGTCAAGTTGACGATTTGGTCGCCACCGTTCTTTTGATAGTCCACTGTTACTGCGCTTGGGATTGCAGAGAAGTCATAGAGCTGGATAATTGGCCAGACGTTAGAGTCTGCAAAGCCAATTTGACCGACGGTTACAGCGCTGTTAGCATGTGTAAGAGTCTTGTTTTGTCTTACTACATGTTCTTCAGCTGCACCACCAGAAGTTGACAAATTGGTACATGTACCAAAGTTTGATGCACCTGCTGGGTGAGTTACTGAGCCTCCGACTGGTCTTGCAACAGTAAATCCTTTAGTATCAGGGAAGGTTGGACCGGTGGCTGTAGTTGATGTTGAACTACAAAAGTCACCAAAGTTTAGACCTTTACCAGATAATATTGTGGTTTTTTGTGCTNTTGCCATGTCGTTTGATTCTTGTAGAGGCGGATCAACAAATGAAATATACTGCACAAAGTCTTCATTTGCAAGATCGTTTATCTTGACAGGATCAAATTNTTGCCATGTCGTTTGATTCTTGTAGAGGCGGATCAACAAACGAAACATACTGCACAAAGTCCTTATTTGCAAGATCCTTTATCTTGACAGGATCAATTACTATGGTTATAGACGGGACAGTTTTTACAACCGAAATAATTTTTCCGCCCATATTATTGATATTGTCTGATGCTTTTGTAATGTCTACATCTTTGTTTAATTGTATGGTAAACACTACCCGGTTTCCTTGACTTGCCCATGGTGNATGCTTTTGTAATGTCTACATCTTTGTTTAATTGTATGGTCAACACTGATTGGTTTCCTTGATTTGCCCATTGTGGAACAATTCCTGTCTTTACATCTGCATCAACCTTGTAATTAGGATCAAATGGACCTGCCCATCGTGCATTTGGAAGTGTCTGCAGGATGTTTATGTTGGATACTTTGGTTGATGCAATGTAGGTATTGCCTGTTATGTAGTCAAGCAAAGTTACGCCGTTGTTTGTAATCGTGTTTATCTCAGATGGGCTTGGAAGTTTTGTAAATTGAAGTAAAAAGTGTACTGTATCACTTGAGTTGCTATTGCTTGTTATCTGTACCGTATTAAAGCCAGTTGACGGAGTGAACGGACCATTCTTCAATAAAATGCGAAATGGATCCAATGGAGGGTCTATCGATGTTATATCTTCAATGTTCAACTGATCTGCTGCATTGTATGGAGGAGAAGGCAATGTCCTGTCGGTGTATCTACCTGTGACATTATCCCCCACATTTACCCGCAATGTATCACCCGAAGAAGACATGGTTGTAGAAAATTTTACAGTACCATGAAATATTCCAGTAGAAACATTTGTCTCTGTCATGGTAATCTTGATGCCACCAGGGTCAGTGGTAGACAAGACAGTTGCATCGAATTTATCAACTGCATTGGGATCAAGATTCATGTCTGGATCAACAATTTCCAATGTTCCCTGGCCGTTTGAAGGATATGACGAATCAAGCCATTTCACCTCCCCCCTGTTCCAGTGTATGAGAGCAGAGCCTGTTACCGTTTGGTTCTTTGTAAACTCAAATGATACTGAGATACCGTCAACATTTTCTGCAGGGAGAAAGCCACCTGTTGGACCAGTTCCGCCTGGACCCATTCCAGTTGGTTCTTTGCCCGAGCCATCTACTCCTCCAGCACCCTTGATGGTTGAGTTGCCTGTCAGGATAACATAGCCTGTGAATATTCCAGTGTTAACTCCAGTCTCAACCAATTTGTATGGAGAAAGCATGTGGTATTTTGTGCTTACAACCAGATTATAGTCCGAGTCTCCAATAGAATCAATAAAGTTTGGATCAAAGTTATGATCCGGTGCTACTACGGTAATGTAAACACGGTCAGTCCAGGTGTATACATGCTGATCTAGTTCAATTGATGCTCCAAAGTTAGTTGTATAAACAATCAACTGCTTATCTTGGCTGCTTGCACCTACTATCTTGGAGCCTGCTGAACCCCAGTCAGTATATCCTAGGCGAATCTGCTCTCCTCTCTCCAGCAAGGTTCCATTGATTTTCTTTGGAATCTTGACTACAGATTGAAAGATACCAGTATCTACACCTGTCTCTGTAAGCATAAATGGCGTTGGATTAAATACTGCAGCTTGTCCTCCAAGTACACCTATTGTTCCCTTGAAAGCATGTGAATCCCATTCAATCAAATCAAGTGGAATGTGTTCTACACTCTGTGAATCTAAGTTCAAGTCAGGTTCAACCAAAGTAAGGATCATGTCACGACTGACAAAATATACCTGCTTGTCAGATTGGAGTTCTCCATTTTTAAGATCAAATGTAGCAGTATGAGTGACAGTCTGGATGTTACCTGTAGCATTTTTTACATCGATATAACTTATGGTAAGTATATCGCCTGCCATCACACAATACTTGCCACTTGGGGGCGCAGAGTAAAATCGCACCAACTGAGAGGCAGAAAACCCTGCACCACTAATGGAGCCATCAAAGTTGTCAACTTGTGGACATGTAGCATCTGAAGGTCCATCAGTTAGCTTGATTGGCAAGTCTATCTGGAAGATGCCTGCATTTGGAGCGATCTCAATCATTGGACCAAGATCTCTTGCATGAGAGACTGCTGCAGAATTTACTGCTGGTAGGTTAGTGCCATTCAAGTTGAGGATCTTGCCTTGTTTTACTGCAGGGCCTCCTGCGTATGCAAGCAACATAGATTGTCCTCCCCTTGAGATCTGAATTGAGACAGGTCCATGATTTGCATCATTTACTCCTGTGGATATCTTGTTTATGCCTGGTGATGTATCAAAGTCCTTGTCATTTACCCTGATGTGTACAATGACGTTTCCATTTTGTATTGTATCAATATTTGTCAGACCTCCTGTTGTAACATCTTGATGTAATGGAAATACTCCAGGTTTGTTTCTGATCATACTGTTTGTTGGATCAAAATCGCTCTGCCCTTGGTTTGCCCCAACCGACCCAAATGGAACAGGATAAACTTGCTTGTCCACTGAAATTGAACCCGTATAACTAATGCCAAAAACCTGAGACGGAGACATGACAGCAAGAAAAACAATAATTGATACAATGCTTACTACGATTAATCTAGATTCTACCAATTCAGTATGTTCCTGAAATAATTTGTGCGAGAGTTGTATTTCTTGAATCTATGAAAAAATGAGAAGTCAGTCCTTTCTCAAAATCCAACTCTAAATCTTGCCTTTGAAATTATCATGATGCTGATAAACGATATCGCAAGAATCACAGCTGCTACTGGACCAAATTCAGGAACTGTTCCAGCAACGGCAAAACTATTCATCTCAGAGTCAATGTCCTGAAGTGTTGCAGTCCTGTTTTCCTGAGACGAAATAGTTACGGGTGGCAGGTTGTTCTTTATCTGTACTAGGTCAGAGTAGACCCCCCACACGTTGTTGTTGTTATTTTGTGTGTTTGCATCATCCATCAATTGTTTTATGGTGTGGGTACTGTTGACCTGACTTGAAGCAAATGGTTTTAGCTTATCAAATAAATCGTCCAAGTGATGTCCGCGAAATCCTTTCACTGCATCACTAGTTATCTCTGTAACATCTTGGCCAAGAGGTCCAAGTTCAGTGTTGGTATCATTGCCTGATACTACTGACTGGTAGAAATTTGTACTGGTTCTAAAGTTGAGAGGATGTGGATTTATGCTGTTTCCTGTCTTGATGTAATTCCAGTCGCTGAAACCATCTAGTGTTGACGATGTACCTGTACTACATCCTGTTACACCAAGATTATTGAGATTTTGACTATAAGGACTGGCTGTATTTAGATTCCAATCGTTTGTTACTCCGGTAGTACCACTCACTATTCCATTATTAGGTGTAGACCACCAGATGGATCTCTCACCACTTGTTGGACATGATAATGGTTGTCCTGGTGCAGTGCCAGTTGGAGGAGGTGAATTATTTGATGGATACTGGTAGCTTCCAACATTAGAGTCTGTAAGGCTTTGTTCATTTAAGCTGGATAATGCTGAATTAGAGTAGTCAAGTGGTCTGCAAATATCATTATTTTCTCTGAACTGGTACGTGTATGACATTATGCTTGGATAGTTTGGTTTGCAATTGTCATCATCTTCAACACCTGTAGGAGGAATCTCTCCACCATGATGAAGCCCAAAATTGTGGCCCAACTCGTGCATTATCGCACCCTCCTGTTCATCTATGCTTCCTACACCGTTAGNACTGGTACGTGTATGACATTATGCTTGGATAGTTTGGTTTACAGTTGTCATCATCTTCAACACCTGTGGGAGGAATCTCTCCGCCATGATGAAGACCGAAATTGTGGCCCAACTCGTGCATTATAGCACCCTCCTGCTCATCGATGCTTCCTACGCCGCCAATAAAACTACCTAGTGATACAACAAAGTCATTACCTACCACCTCTGACCATCCTGATGATAATGTGTTACCAAATTGATAGTCTACAAGCATGCCATAGTGGAAGACCTGTCTTTTTGCAGTAAGACAATTGTATGAATTAGGATTTGATACAGTTCCAGCATTTGTGGGTATTGCATTGTTTGGACAGTAGCTAGTGTTACCTGCTCTCTCATCTATAGTTCCAAATCTATTTTGTTTTAGATACGGATATCCTTGATAATTTAGAGTTGATGGACTGCATGTAAGACCATTATTTGTTGTTGGATAATTTCTTGCCATGATTCTTACATCACAATAATGTAGACCAATATCGCCACTGTTTGTAGATGGATTTTCACCATATTGTACATGCAAAGCTATTCCTTGGTTGTCAAATGCTTTTACAACATCTGCAATAGCTTGTGGATTGGGAGCCTGATTTGACATCCAGTCAAGTTCAACGTAAATATCTTTTTTTGTTGGTGATGGACATACTGTATAACCAGTGGGATCATCAGCAATTGTTCTGCCTACAACACATGTGAGGTCATATCTGTAATTGACTGGAGTAGTACCTTGCGTGTTGTCCGTAAAATTAATGTGCAAGCCAGGATTGGGTCCAGAGTTTGATTCCCAATTATCACAAATTCCATCATCATCCGAGTCTCCTCCATATGGACTACAGTCAAGAACTCGCACAGGTAACATTGCATAGTTCTTAGTACTCTGCCAAGGTGAACTATCAGTTACATCTGTGGCAAAGACTGGTGCTATGCCAAACATGATCAACCCAGCAAACATAACAAGAGAAAACTTGAGAGTGTCAGACAATCTAACGATCCTTCACATACTGCTTTTTAAGATTTTGCCCCTTGAATTTTTTTTTTTAAAAATTTTTGTATAATGTAGATAATCTGATTGAAAAAATACATATTTTTTTCAATTAAATATGGAATTATTATATTCAAAAAATCCTACTCCAAAAACTCCTTATATTAAATTAATGTCTATAAGACGACTTGAAGCAGAGATGGATTCTGTTTGTAATGTGCTTGTTGCTTTCAAGCATGATTATTCCATCACAGCAGGTATTTGCACCATCAATAACAGTCTCTTGGAATGGAAGTACAAGTCTTGATCTTAATTCAGGTGGACTTGCAATTGGTACTGGATTTTTAGGAAATCTGACATTTACAGTACATGATGATAGTTTCATTGGTGGTAACCCTGCTGACACAATCCAAGTACTAGTCAACTCTACTACGAATCCTAGCGGAATTATTCTTACACTTACTGAATCTCCAGGTAACCACGGAGACTTTTCTAACCATGATCTTATTTTTACAAATGGAACGCAAACATTTGCACAGGGTAGTACCCAAACTGTGGGTATTCATGATAACACACTGAATACGAATTCTTCCAAAGTTGAAACCATAGTTAGTGGTCCTGCATCAATTAATGGAATCGAGGTGCTCTCATCAAGTACACCTGCTGATAAAACTACTGGTATATTTTTGAATCTAACTGAGACAGGACCCAACACTGGAATATTTACAAAAAACCTCAAATTCACAAGTACTTCATCAGTTAATGGAAGCTCAATTCAAGCAGTAGGTGGAGATATTGTAAGCATCATCAACCTAAATGATCTCACCCAGACAAACGAACTGGTTACACCAAATCCTGATCCTGCAGTGGGTGCACTCTCTGCAAAACTTGGCGATGAAGTAGACGTAGTTTATCACAACGTCAAAAGCGTAGCTCATATCGTCACAAGTGGTGGATTGCCAGGAGGTGGAGGAGGCGGCCTTATACGACC
>NZ_RCMC01000300.1 GCF_011319475.1 Candidatus Nitrosotalea sp. FS | reverse complement strand
CTTCCAAATATTCTTCTCCTACTGTCTTCAGTAGGTGTGATACGATGATATCAAGCGGAGTCCCACGTTGACATTCTGGACATCTTGTAAAGACCCATCCTGCGCTCATTACTTTTTTTAGGCCCATGTCGGTGAATTTGCCACAAACTAGACATACTGCCAATTCGAATCTTCTCTCTTCTTACTTGGGCGGTAATCCTGGCGGTGCGGCAAGTCCTAATGCTGATGCGTATCTTAGGAAGGTGTCAATTCCAGAGACTACAATTCTTGCTCTTATGACTAGGATTTCAATTCCTACAAGAGACACGGACAGGTTTGCATCAATAACTAAACCCTTGTCCAATATTCTATCTACTAGATCGTAGATATTCAGCATGGGTCTGTACATTTGTTGTTGTGACATTTTCTAGACTTTTCAACTAGGGAATTCTATGTTATAAAGTTCTCTGATAGATTGTTCTAGTAGAATGTTCTAGTTGATGTACTAATGCCTGATTGTATGATGCTAGCCACAAATCATGTCTAGTAAAATACATGTCAAATCATGTTTAGGAATTATTTCTATATGTAATATTATCCTGTCTTACTTTCTTTCCAGTTCCGAATTGATGTGTGTTACTAGATCACTAATTGTGATTGGTTTTCGTATGAAACATTTTACTTCTAGACTGGGAAACATTTTTCTAAATTCATCATAGTACACTTCAAATGCAGTAAAAAAGCAGATCTTTGCCTTGCTGTCATTTTTCTTTTTAATTTCACGATACAATTCAAAACCGTTCATCTTGGGCATCCTGATATCAATTAACATCAAGTCATACACATCTGGTTTGAAATCTTCAAGTGCCTTCATTGGATCATTGTGTGTATGGACTTCGAATCCTTTTCTTTCTAATCCATTTTTTACAGATGAAGTAATATCTGGTTCATCGTCAATAACTAGAATCTTTTTCATGTCTCGTATTGATTCCTGCTGCTTAAAACTTTACTGGAACACCTGATGGTTTGTCAAATCTTCTGGGTGTATCTTGATTGGTATTTGAAATGAAATTGTAGCGCCGCTTCTATTGAGATTATTTTGAGCCCAAATCTTTCCGTCATGGGCTTCAACAATGTTTTTTGAAATGTAGAGGCCAAGTCCCACGCCGTTTTCAGAGGATGTGGCAAACTTTGAAAATAACCTTGAAGCAACATGTTTGTCTATTCCGATTCCACTGTCGTCAACAGATACAATTACTTGGTCATCTTGCTTGATTACTCTTATTGAGATGTTTCCCCTTTGAGTAAATTTGAAAGCGTTATCAATCAAATTTGATATCACTTGGGTAATGCGATCCTTGTCTGCGTATACAAAAATACGCCCTTTTGGAGAAAACAAAAATTGTATGTTTCTAGTTTTTATGCCTGAATTACGCATATGCATGACAAAATCCTGTATTATTGATGAAACAAGCCCGTTGATCTCAAATCTCTCGTTTTTTAGTGTGAGGGTATGGTTTTCCACTTTTGTAATGTCTAAAAGGTTTTTAGATAATCTCTGAAGCCTAAGCGCGTTTCTATATATTGCCTCTATGTATTCGGGATGAATTTCATTGGGATTGGAGTAAAGCAGCTCTGAATATGTCAATATGGATTGGACTGGAGTTTTTATTTCGTGACTTGCAATGTTGACAAACTCGTCCTGAATTTTGCCATATTTTTTATCGATATCAAAAGAGCTGGATGTATGCTCAAAGACTGGCCCTGACTTGATTGTTGTCTTACTGTCAAAAGTCAATTCAGAAAAATTGTTTGACATGTCTATTATCAAGCGCGAAATATTGTTTGCCTTTTTGATATTTCTTGTCTAGGCATATTAATCACAATTTGCTGTATGTGAATATTAAGCGCTATGGTACAATGNTGGCGTACCAGTCTGTAATTTTTTTACAATGATTTCATTGCATGAATTGACTTAGACTATTGGGCCCAAACTGATCTCATGGTTCTTTGGATATGCAGTAATTGCATAAAGGTGAGACCATGGAGTTTCTGACTGGNGTCTGTAAATTTTTTTATAGTGATATTTTGATATGAATTGACCTTTAGACTATTGGTCCCAAACTGATTTCGTGGTTCTTTGGAGATGCAGCAATTGCATAAAGATGAGACCACGGCGCTTCTGACTGGAGACACAACGTTCCGTCAATCTCAAGTATGAGTAAACGTATGTCTGCAATCTCTGATAGATGTGTGTGCTTGTTATCTGGTAAGCGTCTTGAGACAAAAATGGACAAGTCAGAATTTGATTTTATAAATGACAAAGACTCGTGATTTGTCTTGTTAGATTCATTTGAAAACCCATCTACCATCTCTGGACCAAGTATTGTCAATAGCATCTTTTTTTGATATTTCTTTTTAATTTTCTGTATTGTATCTTGGATCTGGTCTGATTGATTATCTACACTTGCACTGAGTGGAACAGTTGATTTTTTTGATTGGGCACNTATTGTATCCTGGATCTGGTCTGGTTGACTGTCTACATCTTCACTGGATGGAGCAGTTGATTTTTTTGATTGAGTAGTCGTGATAATTTTTATCAAGTCATTTCNTTTCTTTTTAATTTTCTGTATTGTATCCTGGATCTGGTCTAATTGACTATCTACACTTCCACTGGATGGGACAGTTGATTTTTTTGATTGAGTAGCCGTGATAATTTTTATCAAGTCATTTTGCAAGCCATGTGATTTTACGTACTGTGATACCATGGCATGACCTGTTTTTTCAAAGGGTTGGAATATCAAGAGATTTTCACTTGCGATAAAATTTGCAATTACCTTGCCAAGAAAGGCAAACGCAACCTTGGCGTTTACATGGGGTCCAAGTTCTATGCTTGCCATGCCTCCCGTCGGGAATCCTCCACCAAACATCTCGTCTAATTCATGATATCCTGTGGTAACATGAGACTTGGCTCTGAGAAGATCTTTTTTGGCATTATTATTTGACTGGAGAAAACGTGAAAAATCTACAAACTCTGATGGGTGGTAATGATCATAACTANGAGAAGATCCTTCTTGGCGTTATTATTGGACTGGAGAAAATGTGCAGAATCTAGAAACTCTGATGGGTGATAGTGATCATAACTGTGGAATATGCCATTGTTGACTGAAAACATGTATGCAGGCTTGTTTATCCTGACTCCGCGCAGTTTGGATAATACAATTTCGCGTATTACTCGCTCGTTGTAATATTTTTGCCTTAGCTCTNGAGAAGATCTTTCTTGGCGTTATTATTGGACTGGAGAAAACGTGAAAAATCTACAAATTCTGATGGGTGGTAGTGATCATAGCTGTGGAAGATGCCATTATTGACTGAAAACATGTACGTAGGCTTGTTTATCCTGACTCCGCGAAGTTTGGATAATACAATTTCACGCATTACTCGCTCATTGTGATATTTTTGCTTTAATTCCACTATGCCGTCTGTTAGAAAATCAAGTGTCCTGTCTTCTGGATGCTCTGTCACAAAAATTAATTTTCCACCTGCTCGCTCTCTCCATGTTTGTAACACCTTGGAATTGCTCATTGAGGCCTCCTTGTCCATGAAAACCCCAATCGAGTCCCAAGAATCAATTACAATGGTTGGAGCTTTTACATCCATCAACTCGTTTGTAATGCGCTCAAAAAGTGCAACTGGCTCATCAAGTCTGCCATCAACAAATATTGGATGGGTGTTTTTTTCGTTTTCAAGTTCATCTGGTATGGCATCTGGAGTTTTTCTTGGTTGGCTAAAAAATTCATCCATCCATGTATGATACTGGAAAAGCTGGTCTGGAGAAACTCGTGTTGAAATGTACAAACAATCCTTGTTCATGTTTAGTGTTCGCAGGATGCTGAGGGCAAGTGTGGTCTTTCCAGTTCCAGTGTGCCCTTTGATAAGTAACGAGTATGATTCTTGTCTTAGGAAATGAGCAAGCTCTACTGGAATTTTGACTTTATTGTCTATGTGTTGGCTATCATCAATGTCTTTTGTCATTAATTCACCTTGAAACTCGATCAATTATATGAAAATGTGGTATTTGAAGTATGGTGCATTTTTCTACAACCTGATGCACCAATACTATATTCTAGTGAGTTATTGCGATACTAATTCTATTACTGCCTCGATATCTTTCCAGCATGACCTGTGGTACCATTTTTCACCATAAATTATTTCTCCTGCAGAAAATTGCATCTCGTTTTTACATGCAAAACATCGTGGAATGCAAAAACTGGCCTTCTGCGATGCAATATCCTGTGTGTGTGCATGTTTTTTTTCGTTTGTCCCCAAAAAATGGGGATGGTGTCCTTCTTCAGAGTCATTGTGTGCATGTGATAGCGAACTATGTCTTATCATCATCTATGTTACTTGCATTCGAAGATTAACTACATTTACGTACAAAGCACTATAACATTTGTCTGTCTTTGTCTTTCCGTCTATGGCTACTTTTTACNACTACATTTACGTACAAAGCACTATAACATTTGTCTGTCTCTGTCTTTCTGTCCATGACTACTTTTTGTCTTTGAAAAATGATTACTTTACAGTGACAGACTTTGCCAAGTTTCTTGGATAGTCTGGGTCTGTTTGTTTTTCAAGTGCGGTATAATACGAAAGAAGCTGTATTGGAATTATCTCAAGAAGAGGGTAAAATGGTTCGCTGGTGGAAGGAATTTTAATCCAATGATCATATATTGGATGGTTCTTGTCAGATATCCCAATCACCTTTGCCTTGCGAGCTTTTATTTCATGTGTGCTGGATAATGTATCCACATAAGTGGAATCGTTTGGATTTATTATGATTACACATACATTGGTGTCCATGAGTGCAAGAGGTCCGTGTTTTAATTCGCCACCTGGCAGGCCTTCTGCATGGATGTAGGTCAATTCCTTTAGCTTTAGTGCTGCCTCTGATGCAATGGGGAAATGGATTCCCCTGCCAAGTATATAGACATCAGATGCATTCTTGAGTTCTTTTGATATCTTGCGAATGTATTCATGATTAGACAAAATTTCATTCATGGATCTTGAAATTTGCTCAAAATCAGGTTTCAAGGAATCGTCTGCCAAACTATTGNTCAGATGCATTCTTGAGTTCTTTTGATATCTTGCGAATGTGCTCGTGATCAGACAAAATTTCATTCATGGATTTTGAGATTTGCTCAAAATCAGGTTTCAAGGAATTGTCTGCTAAACTATTGGCAATCTTATACAAGATTGCAAGTTGTGCTGTAAAGCTTTTTGTGGCAGCCACTCCAATCTCAGGTCCGCAGTTAAGACCAACAGAATGCAAAGACATGTGCACAAGAGATGAGGTCATGATGTTTACAATTGATGTTATCTTGGTGCCCCTACTTGACGCAGTCTTTACTGTTTCCAGTACATCTGCGCTCTCTCCGCTCTGAGATAAAGCTATTAGAACCGACTTGTCATCAAAGTAATCTGGATAAAATCTTGCTTCGCTTGAGATTATTGGCTCTATGATGATTTTACCATACTTAAGAAAAAGATGTTTTGCAACAAGGGCTGCATTGTAACTTGTACCGCTTCCTGTGACGTAGATTTTTTTAGCATTTTTTAACAGATTGATAGTATCATCAAGTTCCTTTTTGCATGTTTGGCCAGCCTTTGTTATGGTAACTGGTTGCTCTGAAATCTCCTTTAGTGTAAAATGTGCATATTCTCCCTTGTAAACATCTGAGAATTCTTTTGAAACCTTTGTAATCTGATGTTTGACTGGACTGCCAGAGAAGTTGAAAAACTGTAGATACCCGCTTGAATCCATGATGACAATTTCTTTATTGTCTGGGTAAATCACATCATCTGTATATTCTACAAATCCAAGTACATCGCTTGATACAAAATAACCATTTTTTCCAATTCCTATTACCATGGGTTCGTGAAATTTCGCTGCTGCAAGTGTTCCCTGTTCAAATACTGCTACAAATGCGTATTCGCCTTTTAATACAGAAACTGTCTGCATCATTGATTTTTTTATGTCTCCTGTATTGTCAAAGTTATACTGTAGCAGGTTTGCTATTACTTCACTATCTGTTTCACTCTTGAAAAAATACCCCTTGTCTTGCAGTTCTTTTTTTAGTGTACTGTAATTGTCTATTATTCCATTGTGAACTATGGCAATTTGACCTGTGCTTGATTTGTGTGGGTGTGCGTTGGTGCCATTTACGGCACCATGTGTTGCCCATCTAGTGTGGCCTATGCCTATATTTCCTATAAGTAATCGTAATTTCTCTGCACTGTCCACCTCTGATACTTTACCTACGCCTTTTCTTACATCAATGTGGTCACTAACAATTGTGGCCACACCTACACTGTCATATCCTCTGTATTCCATGCGTTTTAGCCCCTTTACAAGTACCTGTGCTGCAGCACCATTACCGGTGTATCCAATTATTGAGCACATTCAAACTATATCATTTGCTTTACATCATAAATCGATTGTCTAACAATTTCCTGTAATTATCTTCTGGAATGGTTACACAAATTTTTTATCTGTAAAATATTATTCTGTCCTGTTACACACTGCCCCTTTTTAGTAACATTTTGTACACAGAAATGTATTGGCAAATCAGGTAACACATGACGAAAATCACAAAAGATCGATTGCAGGTACCAGTGTTGATCAAAAGTCGGTGTATTCACAATCTGCATGTGAGCATTTGTATGATGGCAAGAAAAAACGGACTGAATTTGGTCAGCTTTTTCAGATCTTGGAATATATCTGGTCGTCAGATGATACAAAAATCTCTTCAATATCCAGATCTAATAACATGTCACATGATGCTGCAACTAGAAATTGTGAAAAACTCGTAAGCCTGGGACTTGTTACAAGAGAGGTTACATATGATGCTAAAAGATACAGGCTCACAAGCGAAGGCAGATCTTTTCTAAATGATTGTAGAAATTTTGGAGATATTTTGTGTAGATATAACATGTGTCATGCGCTATACTGCTGGCAAAAAAGGCAAAATCCTGAGCAAGACTTCTAATTTGTATATGTCCCAAAATATCACCTGAATTAATTTATTAAAATTAGAGTAACATTTTAACTGAAAAAAAATCTATACTCATCACACAGTAAAGTCTGTGCATACGTGAATATCCTTTGAATTCTAACTAGAAGACAGAAATGGCGGCATTGCGGAAATCATATTCCATATTTGGCATACTTGCCATTTTTGCACTTTTACTGGTACCTCCAACAAATAGTATTTCTATAAATCCATTATCCTCACCAGATACTGCATCTGCTGCTACGGGTACAGGTTCTATTGTCTTAAATGGAGTCCAAACAGCATCTAAAACGCTAACATCGTCGCCATACC
>NZ_RCMC01000120.1 GCF_011319475.1 Candidatus Nitrosotalea sp. FS | reverse complement strand
TATTATTCAAAATTACATCCAGACATGAATGGCACAATAATGGTAGAATCTCAAAAAGTTCCTACCTTCATACGACCACCATAATCACACAGTACACTCAACCAGACAAATTAGTAGCAATGCTTTTTATCAATCGCGCGAGGCTTTCTTTGTGAGTAAAAAGATCCTCCTTTCAGTTCCAATTTTTGTCGTACTTTTAGCTGTCGGAGCGTTGCAACTTGCTCACGGGGACAATAGCCAGATTTCAATATCTAATCCTACTATGGTGGATGCCACAGGCCATACCATCTCAAGCTTTCAGGTTGGACAACAGATAGGAATCCAGTCTATGCTTACAAACCACGAGGCACACGATCAAAGGTTTGCATATGTTGTTGAAGCACTAGACAAGAACCATGTGTTAGATTACTTTGAGGGCTTCTCCGCATCCATGCTAAACAACCAGTCTCTCACTGCAACCCAAGTCTGGATACCACAAAAGGCTGGTAATTATACACNAGTACACTCAACCAGACAAATTAGTAGCAATGCTTTTTATGAATTGCGCGAGGCTTTCTTTGTATGAGTCCAAAGATCCTACTTTCCGTTCCAATTTTTGTTGTACTTTTAGCTGTCGGAGCGTTTCAGCTGGCTCACGGGGACAATAGCCAAATCTCAATATCTAGTCCTACGATGGTGGATGCCACAGGCCATGCTATCTCAAGCTTTCAGGTTGGGNAATTTTTGTTGTACTTTTAGCTGTCGGAGCGTTGCAACTTGCTCACGGGGACAATAGCCAGATTTCAATATCTAATCCTACTATGGTGGATGCCACAGGCCATACCATCTCAAGCTTTCAGGTTGGACAACAGATAGGAATCCAGTCTATGCTTACAAACCACGAGGCACACGATCAAAGGTTTGCATATGTTGTTGAAGCACTAGACAAGAACCATGTGTTAGATTACTTTGAGGGCTTTTCAGCATCCATGCAAAACAACCAGTCCCTCACTGCAACCCAAGTCTGGACGCCACAAGAGGCTGGAGATTATACAGTTCAGGTATTTGTCTGGGACAACCTCGCCTCTGCAGCTCTCCTCTCCGATGTAATGGAAAAACAGATATCGGTACAAGCACCAGAAGATGCTTCTGTACCAACAACAATTCAAAAGTCATCCGAGTCAACAATTTGGTTCAAGTATACTCCGGTATGTTGCAATGGTACTTCATGGGAAAATAAATATCCCTCTCCAGAGGTTTCGCTTCCTGAATTCCTTAAAATAAAAGATTACTTCAACGGTTTTGGGATTACAGTAATTAAATCAATGCAGACACATGCAAACTGTGACTACTGCACAGAAATTAATGGCAAGCCTCTAGATTATTCATATTATTTGCTAGTCCCTTCATCCGATGAAAATAAGATGCTTAATCTCGGATTTGAAAAGGTAGACGCAATACCTTCAGATGTTTCTACTGCAGGTATGTGAGATCAGTGAAATTATCAGATTCTAACCTCTGCTAAAACTAGAAGAATCCTACGCCAGTTTTTTAAACCATACTCACGAATTTGAAATAAAATGAAGATTCTAGTCCTTTTCACTTTTATCGTTTCAATTTTGATACTTTGTACTTTTTCACCTCATTACGCATATTCTGTACAGCAATCACTAACAATCTCAACTGACNTTTTAGTCCTTTTCACTTTTATCGTTTCAATTTTGCTACTATGTACTTTTTCATCTCATTACGCATATTCTGTGCCAGAATCACTTACAGTCTCATCTGATAAAACTTCATACCATTACGGAGATACCTACACAATTTCAGGTCAAGTCAATCCAGTTGTACCAAACCAACGAATATCTATTGAAATTCTACATCCAAGTTATCCACATCCTGAACTGGTATCACTTGAGCCAAATGCTAATGGAAGCTATTCGCAGACCTTACCACTCACATTCAATTCCATTCCCTCTGGAAATTTTTCCATAATTGCAAGTTATGCTGGAGCCAAAAACCAAACAACATTTAGCTATATCGGCCCTGGATGTAATACAGATTTTTTCCCTTCAGGACCGATTATCCGTGGGGCTGCAGAAAACCCAAGAATAGTGGATCCGTATGGAAATGCAATTACTGGTGCAGTAAAAGTAGGACAACAGATACAAATCACTGCTGATTTGGCCAACGGACATGACTGTGTTATACCATTTGCATACATTGTACAGATCCAAGATAGTAACGGTGTAACACAATCGCTTTCATGGATAACAGGCACACTTGACATTAACCAATCTCTCAATCCAGGACAGTCCTGGATTCCAACTGCACCTGGCACATACACTGCTCAGATATTTGTCTGGGAATAGCCTTGACAATCCAAACTCATTGGCACCACCAATGAGTGCTACAATATCTGTGCAGTAATGATTAGATCTATTGAAAATCCACAGGTGTTGATTTTCGTAATGAATAAACCAAAAAACCTACTCCGCCCAACATNCAAATACAAAATGAAAACTCTGTATCTTTCAATAATTGTAATTTCTCTAATTTTTATTGGTGCATCTAATTTCAGCATGGCTCACGTGGAAATTCCACAAATTTCTACGTCCAAGTCTAACTTTACAGATGGGGATATAATTCCAATTAATGGATACGCGTTACCAGATTCAACGACAAACATCTTTTTACTAAATAACTATGATAATATACAAAACTCAACTCAAGTAAAGAGTAACAACACTGGCTACTTTAACACCAGTCTTGGCATACCATCCCATGTGATTGGCGGAGCATGGACTCTTTTTGCTATAAATGGTGAAAGCAATTTTGCTATGCAATTAATGGTAAATTTTCATGGCTCAAATACACCGCCATTTCACTCTCCAGGGAGATTGCCTCCACTGAAACAGTTCAAGTTGGGAATCGAGTCACATTATGTACAATGTAAAACTGACCTTCAACTGATAGTAAAATCAGAAGATAATTCTCCTGCTTGTGTAAAACTTGATGTTGCATACGTGCTCATAAAAAGAGGATGGGCTGTTAACGAATCAGCATATCCTGGGGGAGATACACAATTTGCACTAGATACAAACTCGACAATAATGCCTGCACACCTGCCACGCAGCTCAGGTCTTCAAATTCCATACGACCAACCATCACGAGTCATAAATTACAGCGGCTTTGATGGTGTATACAATGAAACATTTCAGTTCCGTGGAACACAAAATGATTATGTGCTCAGGCCTGGAAGTACCNTTGATGGTGTATACAATGAAACATTTCAGTTCCGTGGAACGCAAAATGATTATGTGCTTAAGCCTGGAAGTACTGGAGTCATAACATTCAAGCTTGAAGCAGTTTCAACAGAACAGCAAGGTCAAAGTTATCCAATACCACTTCCAAAATCCCTTAACCTTACAAACTATGCCATATTTTACCATGAAATAACAAGCCTTGAGGATCTTTCAAAATATCCGGGAGTCACGTTTAGTGACAATGACCATCGTGGTGGCTTTACGGCATGCTCTATAGGTCCAACAGGTAGAAGTTCATGCATAGGAGGTGGGTCAAATCCCATTGAAGCATTTGTGACAGACCATCCAGGAATAGACGTTTTGTTTGAACCCCCATCAGAGGTGCTGCCGCTTGGCATGAATGCAACATCCCAGGTAGTTACAATGACGATAACTGCAGACAGTAATGCACCAAGGGGCACATATCTGGTAATACTGCCTTCCAGTGGTTTGGATTCGTTTCTTCTAACTGTGGGTGACAAGCCATACCATGAGTGATGTTCTAGAAATGAAAACTCTTTCCGCAATAGGAATAGTATAGAGTTTTCATTTATGTAACAACAAATCCTTTTTCAACACTATTACCATAAAGAGAAACTTTCATGATGTAATTGCCAGCAGTGTTTATCATGATTGGGCCACCATATCCAGAATTTAGATCAAAGCTTTGACTAACATATGGTAGGGGATTAAAGGGCGTAGAAATACACATGCTAGTTACATCTTTACTTTTCCACACCACATTTTGATTCAAATCAAGTACTTCTACATGAGGATACTCACAATATTGTAGTTGACCTTGAANTATTTTTTGTTATTGTACAAGAGGCTCATAATTTATGGAGTAGTTATAGTTGCAAGCGCAATCGCACTTGTCTTTTTATCGTGCATTGATGGTTGTCCTTGGGTGCACTAGTTAGATTGGGCAGGATTTACATGCTACATGCTCTATTTTAGGATCCATTGTCATTTACTAAAAAATTGACTGAACCATTGTTGTACCTTGTCAGTCCAGCCTGCGGATTTTGATGTTTGGTCAATATTGTTATCGTATTTGGAGGATGTCCACCATACCCAGTCGTTAAAGTTTCATTATTTCCATCAGAGAATTTCACCAAATTAGAAACAAACCCACTAGGATTAGTGTCATTATTACGGTCAAGTGTACTAAAGATCACCCCATGAAATTGAATGGAATCGTTGACATAGTTTTCCGGATATGTTTGAGAAACGAAAAACAATTTGCCTCCTACAGATCCCGTCATATCTTTTGAAATTTCATAGTTGCCTTCAAACACATACTTGCCAGATTCATTATTTTTTGATTGCAAGTCAATCAGGGTAAAAGATATTATGCCTATTGCTGTCATGCCAGCAATTCCAATGATTANTTGTGCAGGAACTTGCAAGTTCAACATATGCAGAGTTTTCATTTCTATGGCACTATTGTTGAATTTTTGATATCCAAAAAATATGAAGTGGAGTTATCTGGAATTGAAGATATCTCAAGTCTCATATCCACAGTATCTCCGTAATTCCATTTTTTATTATCAGATAACGTTACGTATCTATAATTTGCAATTGGCATAGTGTTTATTGGTAATGAAAGAGACAAGGTGTCATTTTTTACACACAAATCATTACCACAAATGTCATACCCAAGTAAGTATGCGGTAGAGTTTGAGTTTATTTTTAGATAGAATGTGTAAGGAGGACAATGCATACCTAGACAAGCATCAGGTGGTGAGTATACTACAAGTGCTGTTACACCCAATGGATTAGGATTAGATGATGCAGCATTTTTTGCCTGAGGTAAATTTTCATTATATGGAATAACTTTGACATAGAAATTACTGTTCATTGTCATCAGAGTATTGTTTGCCTTGACTAGAATCTGATATGTATTTGGAGTGGCATCCTTGCTTGCTGATACGTAAATTATTACCTGTCCAGGAGTGTTTATTTTGGTGGTTGATAGTTTTGAGTCTATTCCGTTTGTTTTAGTGAATCCTACATGGGAATCAATGTCAAGTGAAACAGGCAAATTTGTAGGATTGGAGGTTATGTTTGCTACCAAAGTGAGATTTTGACCCTGTTTTACATACACTGGAGTATCTCGTGATGATAGAACTCCATTAAAGACAATCCCAATGTTAGTATCAGGTAGACCGTGCAGCGTATCGTTATTTTCAACATATGGTTTGGAAGGTACTATCAATGCATTAGGTCCACGATAAATTGGGAATTCTATGATGATAACTATTGCAACAGATACAATCAAGACTGCAATTATGTAAAGAGATAGAGTTTTCAATTTTCTTATGCCGTCCTCTTCAAATCCGAAATGTTTTTGTCATTAAAAAAATCACTCAAGACCTCTTTTGCAGAATCATCAAAGGATCCCATGTCTGTAAAAAATACTTCATATCCGTTTTTTATAAATCGGAAAGTATATTCTGAGTAACGTGGATCAATTTTATTACCATCAGTCTGAAGTGCAGTACCTGAAACGTAAATTGTTGTATTGCTAACATTCCACAACTGCCCATTTTCAGAATTAATCCATGGACCAAGTTCATTTGGCGTTTTTGTGCAGTTACAAAAAGTCACATCTACTCTTGCACTTATGTATGTGTAATCAGTATTTGTATAAACTGCATTAAGATGATCACTTTTACAAGTCATGTCAATTAACACGTCCCCTGTTTGAAGTTCAACCGGTAACGCTAACCACGTCATTTGATTTTTACAAGAATTTAGAAGAATTTTAGAAGATTGTAAAATCTCATCTTTTGATACATCTCTTCCAATTCCAACCACGCCATTCTTGTTTTCCGTCCATGTTGGTGGCTTGATAACAAGATATCCTTGGTTATCTACATCAAGGTCGAGCTTTGGCAGTGCTCCTGTAGTTGGAGCCCTAATCATTGTAAGCCCTGGGTTGTAAGATACTCCATCTATTGACCGGTATGGCTGACTTATGCATGGATCTTCAATTCTCTGTCTCCCATCCTGTGGCCAATATTTCATCAAGCAATGAGATGTAGGGTCAAGTGCACTATATGCTCGAAAAGAAGATGTATCATTTTTGTCCCCGCCCAGGATTTTAGGCAGACGAATAAGCATGAATGTCTGGTAGGCGTTTGCACGGTCCCCATAAGGAACAGATGATGGATACATGAAAATACCTGCACTGTTTGGTTTCATGTCTTCGATCTTTACATATCCATTAAAATCTGAATTTGAAAAAGGAGTGTGAAGATAGATTCTTTCATTTTGGTTGGATATGGAAGATGGGGAAGAATAGACTACTACCCCAAATGAAACAAATGCAACAATCAAAATTGTAATGATAAAAACAGAAAATTTTGAAAGATGTATAGTTTTCATTTCTTTTGAGGCCTCCCTGATGTTATGAGGTATATTCCAAGCAGGGTTAAAACTAAACCTGGCATTCCAAAAGGTGCAAGATACCAAGGATCTTCTAGAGGACAATTAGTTCCAGGTTTGCTACATGTTTTTTCCATGTATTCTTTNGTCATGCCAGCAATTCCAATGATTATTGAAATATGCAGAGTTTTCATTTCTATGGTGGAGCAAAAATCGTTATGTATTTTTCTACCATGTTGTCATTATGCTCTACGTATACCTTATGATTGCCATAGATATCACTTGCATTTGTAGATGAAATGGTGAAATTGTATTTGTATTGACCGTCAGATTGAATATCATTGGACGATATTTTGTCAGTTTTATACAATGTACCATTTGGATAGAAGATTGTGACAATAACCGGTGGAGAAAGAATCTGGAAATTTTTTATGTTTACACCAATCGTTACTCTTGCACCTACTGTTCCATTTTTATTTATACTGACTTCTTTTCCGGATTCCTCTACTAGGCTGATTGATTCTTGATTTGTATTGTTTATTGCCCAACCACGTTCTGTCAAGTATCTAACAGTATTGTTACGCACACACGCTGGTGACTTGTCTTCATGCTTGAAGATCAATCCAAAACCAAAATAACATGTCACATCATTTGCTGATATACCAGCTTTGACCTGTTGAAGAGGAAAAGGCGGCAGGATAATCTTTAATTTTTCTATCTCATTTTTGGGCAGGGTATAATTTTGAAAATTAGGAAGATGATGTATGGCGGGGATGGGATATGCAGGAGGTACTACATACGGTACGTATTCAGTAGATCCAACAATTTCTGAATGTATGTTTACTGTCATAACAAGAGTTTTGTCTACCATACCGTCATGCGTACGTAGAAAGTATATCACATCAAATGGTCCAAGCGTATAACTGCCATTATTCTGATGTTTTAGAGTTGTAATTACGTTTTCAAAGTCATATGGAATACCAAATGTAATATTTCTAAACTCAGTACTGTTGGTTACAATAGAGTCAAGTCTTGTGACATTTATTGTAGAATAGTATTTTTCACGATATGCATCTATCTGATTTGATCCATATACTGAATTGATTCCTACAGTAACTGAAAGAATNTGAGATAATACCTGTTATTACAAATATCACAAGATGAAGGGTTTTCATTTTCTAGTTTATTGTGTCCTCTCCCCATGAAAGTAGATACGTACATCGGATCTGAACAAGTCTAGAATGACAAGTACTGGAATAAATAGTGAAATGAGTATGCCCCAGCCTTGTTGAAGACTAAAAACACACAAGCCCAATTGAACAAACATTATGCCAACACATAGTTTCCAAGACCAGTGTCTTCTAGTCCATATTCCATAGGTAGCAATACTTGACGCTACTGCAAAAAGTGCTACAACTACAACATCTGCCGCATGCCGCAAGAATCCATCAGTGTTTCCAAAATATGCCAGTGCAGAATCAGTTGTGTACAAGTTAGGATCCTCTACAATAAAAAAGATATTTCCAATAACGCTAAAAATTTGCTGATATGACATATCACAATGTATGGTATTAAATAACATCAGTACACTAGAAACAAAAAATACCATTGAAAACACGGCAAAAAATATTCTTGCCACAGAAATTCCCAGAGGTGTTCCTGTATGGAGTTTTTTTGAAAAATATGTTATAAGAAAACCAATTACAGCAAACACAGACAATAACATGACAAGAACAACATCGCTGTCAAGCCCTGTATGGGGCATCATATAACCAGCAGTTGAATTGGCCATTTCCACATTTGACTGATTGTATGCTTGCACGTTTGATGCAATCACTTTTGCAAGTTGTGTATCTTCAGTTACAATAACTTGAGACAAGATTGTTCCATGAGAGTCTTGAAGGTTGAAAACAACTTCAACATACCTCCATGCGGCAGTGCATGCCTGGTCATCAATGACAAAATACTTGGATGTATGATCAAAACTGTACTGATATCCTGCCACCTTGGATTTGAGTTCTTGAGAGTTTTTTGCCAATTCAATTGCCTTGTTTTCATCATATGTGGCAGATTGTCTTTTTTCCGAATCCATGATTTTGTTGACGCATTCATCATTTGTTACAGGTGATGAAAGGTTTGAAAGTTCTGCATGAACCGGCACAATTTGATTTGCCAATATGACGATTCCAACAACTGTAATTATTGAGAGATGTAGACTTTTCATTTCAATCATTTCTCTCAGTAATCTTTGATTGACCCAGATCAATGAACAACATATTTTCTGGTTCTGGAACCATGTCACCATTTTCCTTTATTGTGACAGGTTGAACCTTCAATCTGACATCTACAGTATCACCAACTTTCCATGGAATCTCACCAAGTGTAGTGCTTCCTCCCCATACTGGACTATCCGGTGTTCCTCCTCTTCCATATGATGCAAAGTTTCCTTGTTTTATGCAATAAATTCCTCCACAGATGTTGTAGGAGATGAGCTGAACAGGCTTTTGTGATGTATATGACAGGCCAAATGCATTAAGCGGTCCACATGGCTGGTAAGGGCACGATATCTTCAAGTTGTGTACATAGCTTACTGTTGCATTGATTCCAAATGGATTGTCTGTAGTACTTGGTGCAAAGTCATAGAAGCTTGCAAAATACAAAATTGATGCAGAACCAATTGATATGGAAATCACAATTATGATTAAGCGCAGAGTTTTCATTTTCTCATCATTTCCTTACTATCCTTGGATGCGAACCTTCTCAAGGTATTCAAATGGCATATTGTCTTTCATTCCACTAATAATGAGAGAATATGTTGATTCAGTTTGAAAGCCTCCACCAACTAACATAGTAGTATCAGATCTAGAATTACCTGAAATGAGTGGAGTTGATGATGTAATACTTTTAAAATTAAAAGTGTAGTTGTGATTGGTTTCAAGTATTGCATTAAGATTTGTTATAGGTGTAGTACCAACATTTTGTATGGTCAATTGAATCACAGGTCCTCCAGGAGTATAAGGTGGAACCATTTTAATCTCAACTATTTTTACGGTTTGATCTTCTGTCTCATTTGAGATGGGAGTGTATGAGTTAATGGCAATGCCTGTTGCAAATCTTAATTTTATCCATCCTCGTTCAACAAGTTTTGATACAGTATCAGATCTAATACATGCAGGGGAACCATCTTCAGATTTCATCACTAGCTGTAGATTTTGTTTACAGACTACATTGTGTGAATCTATTCCAAATCTTAATTGTTCTAGCGGTGAAGAAACCGTTTGTGATTGGGTATCATTAAGCATTGAATAGAAACCCATACGGACGTTACCCCTGTTATCTGAAACTGTCGCAATGTAATTTGTNGAAGAAACCGTTTGTGATTGGGTATCATTAAGCATTGAATTGAAATCCATACGAACATTACCCCTATTATCTGAAACTGTCGCAATGTAATTTGCAACTTGTATTGGTACGAATCTCCACTTTACTGATTCTGGTCCACTGCAAGCCTGCATCTGCACGCTTTGTGTCTGATTGAAAACCTGTCGTCCCGTATTTTGGTCTTGTATTGTCAGCGTTACTTGAACAACTCTTGGTTGAGTGCTAGTATTCCGCACATCATCGTCATGGAATATTGCAGTGTGATAAGTCGATGGAACATACGGCAAACTTTCATTTGTATCTGTTATGTAAATATGCGACGAAGGCCAGAGCGGAGGTAGGATTCTTGTGTCACATGTTTGTGATGTATCAAGTGCAAGTGCTGGCGATAAAGAACCAAGTAATATCGTGATCAGACTAGTGGATAGGTACAGGATTTTCATTTTTCAACTCCTGCCAGTGAATTTTCTCTTCTCCACCCTAATACAAACAGAATCATTCCGCTTCCAGTAACTGCTAAACCAGAATATGATGCGATTCTGCCTACAATTTGTAATAATGTTTCTTCACATCCAGAGCTAAATGGTGTACTCACTACCATGGCATGACTAAAACAGTCAATACTTCCATATTGCTCATATCCCAACATTGTCATTGAAATTCCTACAANTTATGTAAATATGCGACGAAGGCCAGAGAGGAGGTAGGATACTTGTGTCACACGTTTGTGATGTATCAAGTGCAAATGCTGGATACCATGAACCTGAGATGATAATTGAAATAGAA
>NZ_RCMC01000228.1 GCF_011319475.1 Candidatus Nitrosotalea sp. FS | reverse complement strand
CCACTTACCCTCATAAATTCTGCTGCTGCTTTTGGATATACTGTCTTGTAAATTCTGTCAGAGTGTACCGGACCTGGATTTGTTGCAATCGAGATTATCTTTTTATCTGTAATCTCCCATGACATGGCTTCAGCAAGTCTGTTCTTTGCACCCTGGGATGCAGTGTACGGACTACGGAATCGATATGGCCTTTGCTCATATGGTCTCTCTTCTGTAAAGAATGTGGATATTGTAACTATCTTGGAGCCAGGTTTCATGGTCTTGATTGCCTGCGATGATGTCCAAAATGTTCCAGTGAGGTGAATTCCAACTGTACTCTTGAACTCTGAGATTGGAGCGTTTGCAAAGCAAGTGACAGGTCCTGATACTCCTGCATTGTTTACTACGATATCCACTGCACCATGTGACTTTTTGAGATCTTCGAACATCTTTGAGACTCCCTCTTCGTCACTTACGTCAACACCTGGGAAAATTTTTACAAATGAATTACTCTTTACTTTGGAGATTACCTGCTCTAGTTCTTTTGCTGCCTCTTCAAGCGGCTCTTTTCTTCTTCCTAAAATGACAATGTTTGCTCCATTTTCAGCAAATTTCATGGCTATTGCCTTTCCTATTCCAGTTCCGCTTCCGGTGATTACCACGATTTTATTTTGAAATTTGAGCATTGATAGTGAATTGACAATTCTGGACTATTTATTCGATTACGCTTGTCTTTGGTGATTACCGATTACACTTGAACCTGTCTTGGGTTGATACCATTAGATCTACCAAGAGATTTGCATGGTTCAATCGTNATTTTATTTTGAAATTTGAGCATTGATAGTGACTTGACAGTTCTGGACTATTTATTCGATTATGCTTGATCTTTGGTTGGTACCGTTAGATCTGGGGCAAGAACATTGTTCCATGGTTTCTACAGACATATTTATTTGTGGGTTGGTAAAACTCCAAAACATGCACGATTCCGAGTCTAGCACTTTTCATCCAGTAAATAAAAACGAAGAATTTTGCGAGTCTTTAAAAAAAATTGGCCTTGATGCCAAAGCAAATCAAATTGATTCTGATGATGCAGAAAAAGAAAACTATTATTCAAAATACTATAGCCACACTCCTTCAATGGTAACAAACCATGGCACCATAACAATCAAGGGAACCAACATCGACGTGGTCCAAATTATCCAAAAGGGTTGAGCATGGAACAAGACCTTAATCCAATATCATGGGGCGCACAAGACCGATACCAAGCACACTTTATAGTAAAAATATTGACAGGCTGTGATAGCGAAGACTATCTTGCAAGGCCAACGTTACAAACCAAGGGACACTTTGCCACAAAGAAAGTTACTGGCATAAACTGGGTTGGAGGAAAGCTTGCAGACACACTAAACAAGGATGATACTCTAAAAACCATGATTACAAGATTGCCATACGACGATGCTCAGATATTTGTGGAGCCAACAAAAGGCGGAGTCAGAATATTTGGCAGATGGAAAGACAGTTACAACTTTACCATGACAAAAGAATTGTTTGCAGTCTATGACAGGATTGCGCTTGTTATCAAAAACATGTCATGCCCTCCACCAATCAAGAGCTAGACAATCAACCTTATCCCCTTTTGGGATTGCCCATATGAACTGCTTTCTTACAGTAGTTGCAAGCCTTCCAGCTAGTACAACACTTGTTGCCGACATGGTATCAGTGGTATTGTATACCTGAAGCAAGTATGGCGCATGATCAATTCCTGGTCCCTTTTGGTATACTGCAAAATCACAGCCAAATTTAATGCCAGGATTTACGATATACCCCTTGTCACGAAAGTCCTTGTAGACAAAATATTTCTTGTCAAAGTTATAGTACTCTTTTCTGCAAATCTCGAGAAGTTCTTTTTGCGTTACTGGTTTTTTTGACTGGTATACTTTGATCCTTGATTTTTCCTGCAGGTAGTACCCTTCGATTAAATCCAAAATCAATGGAACATTTATCTCATCTGGCTTGGGTTTTGTCATGCCAATTGGCTTGCCATAATATCCTTCAACAAAAAGTGCCTTCGAGTCTGCAATATTCCAAATTATTATCCTGTTTTCAAGCAGGTCGCCTTTCATGGAATCTTTGATGGTACCAATTGATTTTAGTGTTTACAAATGTTTTTAAAAAAAGGAAAAAAGAGTATCTTACAAAATTTTATAGGCTGAGAGCAAGCAAAATGAATGAATCTGATACCTGCAGTACCTTGTCTGACATTTCTTCAATTCCCTCTACGACATCTTTGAGTAAAAGCAACTCCTTTGTTGAAGCAGTCTCGTCAAGAACTCTTATGCTTAGTGCTCTGTACTTGTCGTCCACTTGTCTTTCTATCTTTTGTGCTTCATGAGCCAAGTCTATTGCCACAGTACTGTTATTGCTTGCAAGGGCTCGAATTATCTCATTTATCTTGTGAATCTGGTCTACTGCCAATTCAACTAGTTCTGTGAGATCCTTGTCAAGTTTTTCCTTCTTTAGTGTGGCAGACTTGATGTTTGAGAGTTTGAAGGCAATACCTGTGATGTATCCTGCAATTTCATCCATTGTATATGCCGAGTTCAAAAGATTCTCCCTGTTCATCATAAGACCACCAACATCTGAAATCTCTCTTGTTATTTTTCTACGGAGAGCTTCTACTTCGTCTTCTGTATTTTTTATTCTCTCCAATAGTTGTTTGATTTCAGCCTTGTCTGCCTTGATTATCAAACCTGGCAGAATTGATAGATCTCTGACTGCGTTGAGAATTCTGTTTATCTCGTCTTGTAAAACGGCCAAGGCCTTTCTCTTTGCCTGAACTTCAAGTTCTCCGCTATACATCTAGATATTTTAAACTAGGTCTACGGCTAATAATCCTTGCGTAAATTGGGCTGGACCGGAAAAAATTTTCTCTAGTTTATTTTTTCGTCTTGCACAACACGTTTTTGGCTGTTGTATAACGTCACTATCTCATCAATACTTGTTGCATTCTCTGATGTTTTCTCAAATCTTATCTTTCCTGTAAACTTGGGAAAACGAAGGGCAAGCCCACTGCCTTTTCTAATTTTATCCATGGCAACTTTATGAATCGGACTGAGGGTTATCTCAGATGCTACNTAAACTTGGGAAAACGAAGGGCAAGCCCGCTGCCTTTTCTGATTTTGTCCATGGCAACTTTGTGAATCGGGCTGAGGGTTATCTCAGACGCTACAATCTCTATTACTGTTTCCGGCTCAAACCAGACATCTGCCTCAAGGCCACTCTGAATTCTCGGGTCTTTTTTTACAGTTATCTTGTCTGACAAGATCTGGTAAAACTGGTCAAGTGACTCGTCTGTAAAACCTGTGCCAACTTTACAGATGCTTGGAAACTCGTCTGTCTTGTCGTCATATGCAGACAAGAGAAGGGCGCCATATCTCCCGGTCCTTCTTCCCCTGCCGTAAAATGCGCCAACNTTCGTTTCTGTATTCTCGTTTCAGCTTGAGCCAGTTGTTTGCCCTTGCACCTGCTCGGTATGGCGAGTCAAGTTGCTTTAGCATGATACCTTCACATCCAGAGTTTATCGCATTTTCAAGACTGTCTTCGACTTCATTGTCTGTCTTGACTAGAACCATCGGCATTATCTTTGCAAACGAATCTTCTGTCACATTTTTTTCTAGCAACTTTCTTCTTTCTGAATATGGTATCTCAAGACAACTTTTCTTGCCAACAAGTAAGATATCAAAAAAGTTTACAGTGATTGGATATTCTTGAACAGCTTGGGCAATTTTGTACTTGCGTCGTCTGTGCATCAATTCCTGAAACGGCAAAAATTCTCCAGTGTCATCATTTATTGCAACAACTTCGGCCTCTAGTATTATTTCGTCTGACTTTAACGCCTTGCCGATATTCTCAACGATATCAGGATAGTAGCTTGTGATATTTTCAAGGGAGCGAGAGTACAGGACAACTTTATCTTCTTGTCTGTGCACCTGGACTCGCTCTCCGTCAAGCTTGTACTCTGATGCAAATTCTAAACCCATCTTTTCGTGTGCCTCTTGCGGACTTTTTACTCTCTCAGCAAGCATTGGCCGAATCGGACTAAATATTGCAACTTGAAAATCTTTGAGGGATTCAAGTCCCTTTTCTGCAACTGCCTGGGAAACTTTACCCAAGTCACTGCAGACATTGTAAGCATGTTCCAGTGCGGGTCTATTTTCTTTGGAACCGGTATATGCAACAGATAATCGCATCAAGTATTGTATAGTCTGCAATACCCAAGCGAAGATTTGATGTTATTATCTTTGCAATAAATCCGCCCTCTGCTGGAGTTGCATCATTTAGCAGGCTTGAAATGTATTTTAGTTTCATGTCCTGTGATCTTGCACCTTTTAGCTCTNTTTAGCTCTGCAATCTTGTATAGCGTATCATAGACTCGCTCGACTGTTATGTTTTGGCTAAGAAAAGTTGTCTGGGTTTTTTGCTCTAGTATCCTTGATGCCACCTGACCAAAGTCTCCTGCATCCTTGTACTCGTCTTCTATTTTTTTAATTGAAATCCCAGATGATTTTGATAATGCCTTTATTGCAATCTTTTCTGCGATACCAATCTCAACACCCTCGTGGTCAGGTCTGNTTGTCTGGGTTTTCTGCTCTAATATCTTTGATGCCACCTGCCCAAAGTCTCCAGCATCATTGTACTCGTCCTCTATTTTTTTAATTGAAATTCCAGATGACTTTGATAATGCCTTGATAGCAATTTTCTCTGCAATGCCAATCTCAACACCTTCGTGGTCAGGTCGTAGTTTTCCTTGTAAAAGATAGACAACCTTTGGTATGATATCAGCAGGTGTAATCTTGAACAAGTCCACCAGGTGCTGTGTTAGTTCAAGTCTCTTTGTGGTATTTTCCATGTAACTCAGAGTGTCGGCAACAAGGGAAAATTTCATCTGAGAATTCTTGATGTACGTATGATAAAAGTCTGAAGTTATTTCTTGTGCAGGTGTGCCTGGATCTTTAATTTGATTTCTGTCTCTCTCTTGGAAATTATTGCATGAAAGTCAGAGTATTCTTCTGAATCCAAAAAGCGCTTGTTTCTCTTCAAGAATCCGTCAAAAAAGACTCCGCCCATGTATCCGATATACAATCCCGTTGCAAAGTCTACCAAATTTGTTATTGGCCAAGATGTTGCCTCTGAGAGAACCATCTTTGGATATTCAAGTGCATATGTTATCACATCGTTTAGGTTCTTTTCTTCAATGACGTCAAGGCCCATGGTACAAGGCAACTTTTTCTAGTATTTAGTATTTCTCATCAGGTGCCAAATCCATGTTGAAGGTAATGGCAAATGACTTAATTCAAAATGCACGCAAGTCATAAATCTGATTCTGCTCTGATTATATCATGACTGAACTGATGTATCCAATTTTGATTTATGATGATCTCTGTTACTCTTGCACCAAGTTTGCAAGAATGGCAAATAATCTAGTGCAAGGAAAATGCACGATCGTAGGACATTACACCACAACAGGCAAAGAGATCAAAAAACAACTTTTTCCAAAAGATTATGATGGATTGGAAATGTTTTGGTTTGTAATCAATGGTTATGCGTATGGCGGTAGGGCGGGGTTGGTCAGGTTGATTAGATACATATTGTTTGAGGGAGAAAGAGGAGAATTTACAAAGAATGAGTTTCATCTATCTGAATGTACTACAGATTGCAAGACGGCAAAAGGCGTATTTCTTCGCTCACATAGTATAATCACCAACTACAAAAAATTCAGTATATCGAAGAACTAAGTATTAGTTCTAAAAGTAAATCTGTCCAATTATTCTTTATATGTCTAGTAGGTTATCCTGAACTTTTGTTCGTTTATAAATAGGAGAAAAAAAGAATCACACATGGGCGGCGGAAAGAAACAATCTCCAGCACAGGCAGAAAAGTCTCAATCAGCAGAGGCTACAAAGAAGGAAGGCCAAAAGAAGGGAGAGAGAAAAGATCAAAAGGCAAAGACAAACATCTCTGTTATCATTGATGAAAACCAAGCAATGAACTTCATCAAGGGCGCAAAGGTCTTCACCGTTCAGGAATTGTCAAGACAGACAAACGTCAAGATATCTGCAGCAAACGCACTGCTCCAAAAATTACTTCTAAAGGGTTCAGTAAAGCGAGTAGGCGGATACAGCGGACACCACATTTACACTCCAGCTTGAGTTATTGAAAATATATCTCCAGGTTTTACATTCTTCAAAGATTCCAAGTTATTTGTAATCTTTCCAACAAGTGTCATTGGTTTAGTTCCGGATACATCATCAATGAAAAAACAGATCGAGCCGTTTGCAGCTAAAAACGCAGCATCTCCCTTTTTGAATATAGTCTTGAGTTTTTCTCCGCCTGTCTTGATGTTTGTATCAACATATGCGATGCTGTCACCCATCATGTGGGCATTGCCTTCTATTGGAATGGCACGTGCAATGCCTCCTACTGTCTTTGGTGCCAAGTGGCGCTTTAGTTCCAGTGTGAGATCTGCCTTGCCTTTCAGTGACAGAACAAAATCAAGCTTTGAAACAGAGCCTGCACTCATTTTTGTGGACAAGGATTATGAATATATAACGTTTCTTTATCCAACATCTCAATGTCGGATGAACCTGAGGAAGTAAGTGTAGATACCGAAGAGGTTCAGCCAGTTGAGGAAGAAGAACCAAATCTAGGTCCTGTTGTAGTCGAGGCTCCTGAAGCTCCAGTTGAGGAAGAAGAAGAGGTAAAACCAGGAAAGAAGGGCAAAAAGGAGCTTAGCGCAGAAGAGATTGCAGAACAGGAAAGACTACGAAAGATAATTGATGCTCGTGAAATTATTGACATTGATCCAGTACACGAAGTAGTAGAATACGAAATGACTGGAAAAGGCAAGATAATGATAGGTCCTCCAACACTGACAAGATTTGAAAAGGCAAGAATTCTTGGCGCAAGGGCATTACAGTTGTCACTTGGTGCACCACCTTTCATACCAGTTCCAAAAGACGTTGCAACATCGCTTGACTTGGCTTATGCAGAGCTTGAAAAACGTGTAATCCCAATTACAATTAGACGAGTTTTACCAAACGGCGACTTTCAGAATATTCCTATAGATCTCTTTGATTGATGGATGATTGGTCGACAATACTTTAATAGAATGCAGAAATGGTGGTGGTAGTGTTTTGTTGAGCGGTATAGAAAAAGTCCAGTTAAATGATTCTTCAAATCCAGACGAAAGGACTATTGTAATATATCAACAGGATATCGTACCGTGTGCACTAGATCTTCTAACTGAATTGGTAAAACACAAGACGGTAGCACTTACGGCAAAGGGCCAAGCAATACCTACCGCAGTTGCAGTTGCAAATATCGTAACTGAAAACATGATGAAGGGAAACTCCAAGATCTTGGATATCATTGTAGACAGCGAAGAAGAAGCTGACAGGCCACTTGTTTCAACAATTAAAATTGTTATAGCAAAGACGAACTAGAAAGAACTTCCAGGACCTTTTAGCAGCATGTTTTCACATTCCTTGCATACTGCTTCATCGATGTTTGATTCAAGCTTGTGGTGAATGTCGCATATCAATAGGCTTGACTTGATGTAGTTACACAGGCCTATGAATTTTGAGAGGCTTGCAGGTGTATATGCCATCTTTGATGCCAGATTGCTTGAAATGTCATTTATCATGTCAGAGACCTCTTTTACAGACAATAACTTGTTAATCAATACTGGATCGCCCCTTGTACCTCTTACATAATTGCTGATTGCAGCCTGGGTTACGCCAAGCAACTTTGAAACTTCTTCCTCTCTTATCTTGTGTTCTTCTATCAGTTTTTTTGCAAGAATTGCTCGCAATGCAGGAATGAGTGTCTTGGTCTCTATCTCTGACGGAAGAAGCATATGCAAAATTGTTGTTGTAAAATATTTAAACCTAGTCATATTTTTCATGATGACTTTTTAGAGGGTGCAACAAGATCTCATTGATTGCAAGAAATTTTGTCGCAGATAAAGACTCTAGTATCAAATTCAGTAAATTCCATCCAGTCTGATGGTATAGCACTCTCTGGAGGACTGGATAGCTCAATTCTTGCTTCATGTATCACAGACAAAAAGACCAGAGCATTTGCCATGGTTGCAAAAGATTTTGCCTCGCCAGATCTTGTACATGCCCAGCTTGTGGCAAAAAAGTTTGATCTAAAACTTGACGTCATTGCAGTTGACATTCAAGATCTGCTCTCTGCAGCAGAGGATACAATCAAGATATTGAAAGTCTTCAATCCAATAGAGATCAGAAACAATGTTGTGGTATATCTCACAATGAAATTTGCAAAAAAATCAGGATGCCATTCCATCATGACAGGAGATGGGGCAGACGAGCTCTTTGCAGGATACAACTTTTTCAAGAGAATGACTCCAAAAGAGCTTCAAAAAGATCTCGAAAGGATATGGAGTGTAATGCATTTTCCATCAAGAGAAATATCTCGCTCCCTTGGGATGTCATTGAACACGCCGTTTCTTGATGATACCGTATCTGCATATGCCAAAAACATATCGCCTGACCTGAAGATCCGCGAAGAAAATGGAAAAAAGTACGGCAAGTGGATACTCCGCAAGGCTTTCGAAGACTCTCTACCAGGCTCCATAGCCTGGCGGGAAAAAGATGCAATGCAGGACGGTTCTGGTACTGCAGGACTGACATCTTTTCTTGATGGCATGACACCTGATGGTATATTCGATACCAAATCAAGACACTATGAAGAAAAAGAGCAGGTCAAATTATTGTCAAAAGAATCGCTATACTATTACGAGATATACCGCAAGTACTATGATATCCCAAACACTCTTGGAGAATCTGATACCCGATGCCCGAACTGCAACTATGGATTNGATATACCGCAAGTACTATGATATTCCAAACACTCTTGGAAAATCTGATATCAGATGTCCAAACTGTAATTATGCACTAAATCCAGGTGCACACTTTTGCCGCATGTGTGGAAGTTATCCTATTTAGATTTCTTCCACTTGTTTGGTTTTTTTGCAAAAATTCTCTTACAGCCATGGCAGCAAAAATAATACTTTTTGCCTTCATATTCATGAACTAGGGCAAGACTCTCATCTAGTTCGATTCCACAGACTGGATCAACTGGCATATTCAAGACTCGTCTGATATTTGTATTTAAAACTTACAATTAAGGGAAAGATGAACTTGCAAATCTTAGATCATTGTTTCATTGTATCCTGACATCCCATTGAACCAATCATTTAGATGATTCAATGACGTATTACTGTACCATGGACAGAATACGACTCAAGTCAAATGATCTGCAATCAGTTGGATATGATGAAACATTGCAAATATTGGAGATACAATTTCATCATGGTGGAACCTACCAATATTTTGGTGTGCCAAAAAAGATCTACGATGGCTTGATGAAATCCGTAATATCTCATGGACAGTATCACACAAGATTTATCAAAAACAGATATCGCCACGAAAAAATCTGACTATACTCAACAAACAATTGTGAGCTGGTTAGTTACTCCAGTCCTTCTCCGATATTACATCAGGGATGTGCAAACTCACACCACTCTACTGTATCAATGGTACATCTGAGATTAAAAGCCTCGTAATGGAACCACTATTGGGCTGCATTATTCAAATCTAGTATCTTTTTGATGATACCATCTCGCTTGTCAAAGTTTGTATTTTTCTCAAAGTATAGTTGGCTGTCGCACTTGTTTTGCTCTGAAATCAATTCATGCAGTAGTGTAGTCAGTTCTAATGTGTTCATGGTATCCTAATGGTACCATTCCATCTAAACTCATCTATGATGACAACTTGCTTACAAGTTCTGTAAACTCTGTCTGGCTCAGAACTGGTGTGCTCAAAAGATCCAAGTTCTCTTGCACATGTGCTGGTGTCTTTTGTCCAACAAGTGGTGAGATGATTCCAGGTGTTGATCTTACAAACTGCATTGCTCTATGAGACGGCTTGGATAAATTTCCAAACTCTGGCAAGACATTTGGTGCAAGAAGTTTTGCCTGCATCAGTGGAACGCTTGCAAATACACCGATACCCAAGTTAATACAAGATTCCAATATCGTATACTGACTTGCATCTCCCTGACTTTTTAGTGTCAAGGCCTGGTCAAGATACATGTTGTATGGTAACTGGATAAACCTGAAACCATTTTCTTGTCCGCCTACCTCTTTTGCTAGTTTCGCAACCTGAAAATTGATAGATATTGTGGATGATTCCCTGGTACCCTGAAACACTCCCATGTTGCCATCCCGTAATGTTTTATGGAACCATTCTTTCTTTGGCTTTCATAAAATTCAAAAACATCTTTTAGTTTTTTTGTAAATTCTTCTTTGGAAACATCTTGCAGTTGTCCCTCTGCAGCATTGTGCAAAGTACATCAAGTCTATGCAATCAAGCCCAAGATTTTTCATACTACGTACAAGTTGGTCCTGCAGATATGGTATCGTCATGCAGTGGTACCCTGATGAAATGTCTCCTGATTTTATCACACCTGGCTTGACAAGTGTGTTCTGTATGTTTATCCAAAACTCTTCGTTGACATCGCCGTCATTTGTGACATAGCCATTTTTTGTGCTGACAAAGATCTCATCTCTTTTTGCGTCCCCTGACTCGACCATCTCTGCGATTGCCTTTCCAACAGACCTTTCTGCCTTTTGTGCCCGATAGTTTAT
>NZ_RCMC01000244.1 GCF_011319475.1 Candidatus Nitrosotalea sp. FS | reverse complement strand
TGCTGCATACATGTACAAAAAACCAATTGTAGCAATAAAAAATAGTGGCGGAATTGCAGNAAGTGCACCATCTACAACTGCACCAAAAACAGAGACAAGTACCTAAGAAAAGGTTCTTTCTTTCAATTTTCTAAATACCATTTTTATTAGCTCAATTTTTTCATTCTATTTGTGCCAAAAAAAATTCAGATTTTAATAATTGGACATAATGAGAGCGGAACTACTCCAGAAACTGCAAAGCTGGCATATGAAACAGGTGTAGAAGTTGCAAAGTCTGGGGCTGTTTTGATCACTGGCGGTCTTGATGGCGTAATGAAAGCTGCATGTCATGGCGCAAAAGATGCAGGAGGTCTCACTGTAGGAATAATCCCACAAAATGAACCGTCATTTGCAAATGAATATTGTGATATTGTGATACCAAGCGGAATGGGCCTTGCAAGGGATTTTCTAAATGCATTATCTGGAGATGGTGTGATAATAATTGGCGGCGGTTCTGGTACATTATCTGAGACATGTGCTGCATACATGTACAAAAAACCAATTGTCGCAATAAAAAACAGTGGAGGGATTGCAGAAAAATATGCAGACCAATATTTGGATCACAGAAAAAGTGTACTAATAACCGGGGTGTCTTCACCAAAAGAAGCAGTTAAAGTAATTCTGGAAAAAATTCGTTCTACTTGAGAGATACTAGATACAGGTCAGGTTCGTAGAACTTGTTCTCTTTTGCAAGTCTTTGTAATTCTGATACAATATTTTGCATTCCAAATCCTTTTGCAGTTTCAAACAGTGGTTTTTTGAGTCCCATTCCAAGTAACAGTGCTTTTTCTATTTCTGGAACATCACTGGCTTGATTTGTTACAAGCCATGCTGCATTGTTCAAGACATTTCCAAGTAATTGTATTGGATTGAATTTCTTTGCAAGCTCTTCTGTAAGATTAATTCGCTCGTATTGTTCTCCTGAATACTTGTAAAATCCTTCTCCGCTTTTTTGTCCTAATTTCTTTTCATTGTATAGTTTTTCAATCAAAGGGTGTGGATTGATTACTTTTTTGTCACGTGAATGCATCTCTAATGTGGCCTTGTGAATTACATCCATGCCAGTAAAGTCTGCCAACTCAAATATTCCCATTGGAAAATGTAGTGTAAATTTTACTGCAGAATCAATCTCTTCTTTTGTTGCACCAGTCCTATCCATTGCATATGCTGCCTCGTGTACTAGAGGAATGAATAGCCTGTTTACGATAAAACCTGGAACATCTCTTTTGCATACCACTGGTTCTTTTGAGACTGATTTTACAAAACTAATTGTTGTATCAACCAGATCCTTTGATGTCTTTTGTCCTGGTATTACTTCAACTAATTTCATCAACTGTGGTGGATTGAAAAAGTGTATCCCGATGAATCTTTCTGGTCTTGATGTAGTATTTGCAATCTCTGTGATGGGTAAAGTACTTGTGTTTGATGCAAAGACTGTCTTTTGTGGTACCACCTTGTCTACTTCGGCATAGACTTTTTTCTTGAGGTCCATTATCTCTGGCACTACCTCTATCATCAAATCACAATCCTTTAGCGCTTCAGCCAAATCCACTATTGGTGTGATTCTTGAAAAAATCTCTTTTCCTTGATCTTCAGTAATTTTTTGTTTTGATACAAGTTTGTCAAGTGACCACTTGATCTTCTCCATTGCTTTATCCAAAAATTGCTTTTCAATATCTCGAAGAACTACATTATATCCTGACATTGCAGAAACTTGGGCAATTCCATGGCCCATTATTCCAGAACCTAAAACTGTGATGTTTTTGATTGTCATGTTTACTGGTCTAAAACACATCTATTTGTAAGTTTTTGGAGATGCATCTTTTTTCATTTAATTATTCAGATTGCAAAATTCAATTGTCCATTTTATGGACAATTCCGTTCCTGGTTTTGTCCATTTTGGGGGGAGTGGTCAAATGGTATGGTACAATGTTTCTGAACTAGATGTTATCTATAATCTGCTTTATGTGTGGTAAAATTTCAGGGAGTTCTCCTATGTGACTGACATTATTTTGTAATACGTCTGGGCCAATTCTTCTGACCCTCTGCGTGGCAATCAGGGTTGCAATGCCTCTGTCAATGTCTTTTTGAGGTAATACGGCCTTGAGTTTTTCAAGCAACGTATTTTCATCCTCATACTTTGAAATGGCATGCTGGAGCAATACCAGTTTATCATCGTTTGACAATTCTGCCATGATTATGACCAATTTGTCTTGATAAAAAATCTTTTTAAAATTTATTTATGTCAAGCCTGCCTGTTTTATTCAGTTATCCTCTTAAACCCCGTGCTAGATTTGAAATAGTAGATTTTGGATTTAGAAAAATTCACAGATGATGTGTATACCGTTGCTGAAAAACTAACAAATGGACATACTCCAGAAATAAAATCAAGGATAAATTTTGTACGAGAACGATTGATAGAACTATACAAGAAAAATCTTGTAAAGATAAATCACTCTGTACTAGAGATGATCTGCGCCGCTAATTTGATATCTCATGGTTATACCGTTGACATCGAAAAACAACTCTCCAACATTCTTGTCTGTGATGTATTTGCAACAAAAGGTGATGGCACATTCATCATGGAGATTGAAACAGGCTTTACCCCGCCTGATCATGCATTGGATACCATTGACTATTACGTGGCAAGAATATCAAGCAAGATAGCAAGATACAGTCAACACTGTTCTAAATTTGCACTTGCTACACCCGTTGTTGGAATACTGCCCATTCCAAAATTATTTCTCCAACCACCGAGTGATAGAAAAATAGAAGAGGTTCAAAGAATAAAAAATTTGGTAGACAGATTCTACAAAAACCCTCCAATTGAAATTGATGATATTCTCAATGCTAGATTGCATTCTGTATATCTCATCAACATTGACAAGGGATTTGCAAAACAACTAGACCCATACACGTATCTTGATCTGACTGAAAAGCTGCAAGATGCTAGCGAGTTAGACCTGTGATACACTCAGATGTATTCTTTCTTTGAGACAAGTTTGTTTACCTGACGAATTATTCTGCGAAATAACGGATCCTTCTCATTGCCTTCTACTGCAAGTGTTCCATCCTTGTAATAGTATATGGCAATTTTTCCGTCAATTGATATGATTTCAAATGATTCAAGCATTGCATCATGAAATGATGGATATTGGGACAGGACATGATCATTTTGCAGTCCCTTTTTTACGCGAAGATAGGAATCTGGAGGAACTGCTCTGTATCTGACCAAAACTATGTCATGGAAACTATGATTTGGTTATTTTTACATTGTTCGATTTGCGTCTTTCATCAGCACAGAATTTCATTTGCTCTTGGCTGTGATCTTGTATGGGTCTTGCACACATGGCACAAGTTGGATTTACTTCAATAGGCTTTCTTTCAAACTTCATAAAATTCGACGTCTTGTTCACTGGAATCTATCACCAATAAATTATTTCTATTCATTGATTGGTCCATCTGGATGATTGACCTCAAGATGAGCCCAGATATTCCAAGATGTGATGTAAGAAATGCAACGGCTTCCTCTATTGCATTTTCACCCCTATATCCTTCGTCATATGTCATTTCTATTACTCCCTTGTCAGTCTCAACAAGCACTGTTATCAGAGAATAGGGGCCAAGTTTTTCATCTTTTTTCTGAAGATATAGGTTTAGGCAGATGTTTTTTACGACATGACCTCTTTCAAGAAATTTTCCATCCGACATTAATACGACAGTCTTGTCAGGTGCTCTTTCTATCCTGTGTGGGTCTACAACTTCGATTATCTTTCCCATGGTATCATATCGTGACCAATCTAGATAATCTTTGGGTAAAATTTTAATGAAATCTACTTTTCACTGTCAATTGTACCGCCCTGACCATAAATTGCAGGTATTGAGACGGTACTTGTAACATGTGGAACGCTTCTCACCTTGCTTATTGTCAAATCCACTTTCATTACTTCGCCTGCTTGGATCTTTACAAATATGTCGTATTTTCCCATTATTCCGTTTACCTCGACCACGTTTGGTATCTCCTTGATCTTTTGTATTACCTCTTTTTCATTTCCTGGGATGCACGTTGCAAGAATGTATGTAATCATACAATGGTTTTGCCATATTGGATGTTAAATAACTTATCTTTTACAATTTTGTAAACCAGCTCTAAACCAATTTGTTGCATTATTTGAACAAAGTATGGTATGATACCATATCTAAAACATACAAGATGCGCATAAAAGACAATTCAACTGATGATTTGATAAAAATGTCAGAAAATGTCAAGGAAGAAATCGCAAAAGATGTTCTAGATACGTTTGGAATAGATTTGTCATTTCAGAAACTTGTGTACCATGATAAAGCCAAGCCTGTCTGGACACAACAGATTCGTGACAACAAGTCACTAAAACATGAGCTTGACTCGTTTCTAAACTTGGTCAAAAACAACCTGGAGTTATTGCCACAAATGATGAAGTTTGAAAAGGAGCATCCTGATACCATGGCAGAAAACAACTCTCATGATTCAATATCATATGATTTAGAGTTTCTCTGGATATGTGAGTCTCATGTGAAAAAATTTGAAAAAGAAAAATACCTTACACAAAAAGAGATCTCCAAATATTATTTGAAAATTCAGGACCTAAAAGACAAGATCAAGTGTATTACAGTTGAGAGCCTGCAAGATAATGTCTAAAAATGAATCTTTGAGACTCGTGACAATGTTACCGCTGCAATTATGGATATAGCTATTGCAAGGCCTGCCAATGGACCAAACTCTGGAATTACCGTGGCACCAGTTAGTTCAATCTCATTTGAGTTTGAAGGAATGGAACAATCAAGTATTCTAGTCGTGTCAGTTTCACTCTGTGCACACAAGATCTGGTTTCCATTTACTTTCAATACTATATTTCCTCCAGGTGTGTCAACTATTTTCTTTGGAATTTGATACTGTTGGTTTATTGACCCACCAATTATTTTTGTGGTATCCATTGAAATCTTGATTATCTTCTCAGTTGTAGACACTGAAACATCACCGTATTTTATCAAGTTTGTACCGTTTGTCCTTATTTTTATCTCGCTGTCAAAGACAGGAATTGTGGTCAACGCTCCTGCATTTAATACAAAATACAACTGATCTGATGAAGGGCCATACTTGATGTTTACAGAATATGTTCCGCCCATGGAATCATCGTTTAGTACAAAATCATGAACAAACAAATTGTTTAGCAATTTTTCTTGCCCTACATCATAGACATTACCCATAGGGTTTCGGACAATTATTGTGACAGGGTTACTGTTTACTATCTGGCCTACCGAACCGCTGATTATTACCTTGTCACCTGGTTGGTATGATGGCTTGTTTACAGTTGCAGTGATTCCAGACGAATCGTCTGCATAAATTGGAAGAATAGTTGAAGGTATAACAACAAGTGCGATTAGAATGAATATGTTTTTTGTAGATATCATCAAAAGTTTGTGGCATCCATATGATATTTAACTGTGATTTTATCTGATGCCCACAATTTCATGACTGTGTACGAACCTAGAAGAATGAATCTAGGCCTGTCTTTGATTTGGGTGTCTCTTGTTGCAAGAATTTATTCATCTTCTCACCCATGCCTTTTGCAGCTGTAACCTTGCGTTTTCCTATCCAGTAATATGTCTCATCGGTGGTATCTTTTGCAATCAAGACTACCAGTCTTCCATAATCTTTTCTTCCTGTACGACCCTTTCTTTGTNAGTAATATGTCTCATCGGTAGTATCTTTTGCAATCAAGACAACCAGTCTTCCATAATCTTTTCTTCCAGTACGACCCTTTCTCTGGATATATCGGATTGAGCTTGGTACATTATCAAAAAACACCACAAGATTAACTTCTGAAATGTCAAGACCTTCCTCTCCAACACGCGTTGCAATTAGGACCTTGTATTGTCCGTCTCGAAATTTTTGTATTGTTTCTATCTGTTTTTTTTGTTTGAGGCCTGTTTCTCCTGCCTTTCCAATCAAAAACCCTGAAGGTATTCCCATTTCGTTTAGTTTCTGATGTATCACATCCACTGAATCCCTGTAACTTGTAAAGACAAGTGCCCTTCCAGGAATTTCCTGTAACACTTCCCGTAGCTTATCCATCTTTGAATGCTCAATTCCTTTTTGTTGTGCTTGCTTTGCAAGCCTTACGCTTTTCCAAAATTCAAGTCATTTTCAAACAAATCTTTTATCCCAACTCCTTTCTTCTCCTGAGTTCTTTCACAGAATCTAAGAAATGATGTAACACCGTGTGATTCAAAGACATTTAGTGCATGTATGAGCCGTATTGCAGTAAAAAGAGGCTTGGCAGCCCTACGGTTTTGTCTTAATACAAACTCCCGTACACGCAAAAGCTCTGACATGGACCTGCTACCAGATAGATTGAGTCCTAGTTTTTTGAGTTCAAGATACCTCGAGTCTAGAGTAGCCTTGATCAAGGCTTGTATCTCCTTCATCTCAGGTCCAAGTTCTACTGTAATCCATTGTGTGTCTGTCTGTTGTACGTATGGACTCACATCTGGACTCTCTTCTGTTCTTTGCGCAATGCTTGCTATCTTGAGAATCTTTACCATCTCCTCTGCCTTTTGTTTTTCACTTGGTAAGGTGGCAGTCATTCCAATTATTCTTGCACCAGTATTTGTAATACGTTCTGCAATTCCAGAATACGCATAATCCCCAACAGTCCTGTGAGCTTCGTCAAATATTACAAGTGAAAACTGGTCAGGTGATACAATTTGTCTATCTAGATCGTTTTTTACAATTTCAGGAGTTGCGCATATTATGCTGTTTATCCAGAGTTTTTTTCTTTTTGCAAGAAGGTCTTCTCCAGTAACAAGTGCAATATCGTCTATCAGCAAATTATTTTTTAAAAACTCGTAATGCTGGTGAGCCAACACTCTAGTTGGAGCTAAAAACAACACTCCTCCCTTGCCTCTTGACAAAAATTCTGCAATCACGTGTAGTGCCACTGTTGTCTTGCCAAGTCCTGTTGGAAGTACGATAAGACAGTTCTCAGAGATGGCCTGCTTTGCCAGGTTGTCTTGATAGTCTCGGTGTTCTATACTTGACTTTTTGATGTACCTGTGTTCTACAAAACGGTCATTCAATTAATTCATGATTTGCATCATCTTGGTAAAAAGCTTGTTTAGGATAGAGAGTTGAGCTGTACATGCTTCAATTTTCACACTACATTTGTAATCTTATATTGAAGCGTTATACAGTTTCATTGTGAGTAAATCATTTGACCGTCCGACATGGGATGAATATTTTATGTTGCAGGCAGAGCTTGCAAAATTACGATCTAATTGTATCACAAGACAAGTTGGCGCAGTAATTGTGAGAGAGAACAGGCAGATTGCCACAGGGTATAATGGAACTCCACCAGGCGTAAAAAACTGCTTTGAAGGCGGATGTAAAAGATGCCAGCTTCGAATGGAGGGAAAAGTTGCCTCTGGAGAGGGCCTTGACAGATGTCTGTGCAACCATGCGGAGGCAAATGCCATAATGCATTGTGCAATATTGGGAGTGGGTTCTGGTACAAAAGACTCTACCATGTATACCACATTTGTCACATGTTTAGAGTGTAGCAAGATGGCAATAACAATTGGAATCAAAAGAATAGTCTGCCTTGGAAGCTATCCTGAAACTGATTATGAATTATTACGAGAAGCTGGATTGCAAGTCGTAGTTTTGGATAAAAACAGGATAAATCATTGGATAAAGGTGCTTTTAGAAGAACCAAATGCCAACCTAGTGCCAAAGTGATGATGTAAATGTCAAATGCAGTAGAAGAAGTAACAACCACTATGCCGCCTGCACTACTGGTCTCTGCAGCATATGATGGGCAAAAAAAATGTGCGGTGCTAAAATTTTATGAACCAGAATCTAAAACACTAAAACTTTGGTATGACAATACAGGGCACAAACCATACTGTTATTCAAAACTAGATCCGGAAGAATTAAAATTTTTGTCAAGCAGAACTGATGTGATAAAACTTGAAAGTGTCAAGCGAGAAGACTTGCTAAAAGACCATACGATAGACGTGACAAAAATTGTTGTAACAGATCCTCTTGCAATAGGTGGAACACAGACTGACAAAAGCATAAGAAACATGATGGAGACCTGGGAGTCTGACATCAAGTATTATGAAAATTATCTGTATGACAACTTGCTAATTGTTGGCAGGTATTATACAATTGAAGATGGTAAACTCAAAGAATATTCTTACAAGATACCTGATGAAGTTCAACTTGCACTAAAAGGCCTGTTGTTTGACAAGGTGACAAACATTGGCATCATAGATACCAAAGGATTCCAAAATCACATCAGTGAGTGGGCAAACCTTCTCAACCAACCCGTGCCTGACATACGAAGAATCACTTTTGATATAGAGGTAGAATCTGAGACTGGAAGAATTCCTGATGCCAAGATTGCTGATAAGAAAATTACTGCGATTGGGTTTTGTGCAAGTGATGATCTCAAGGCAGTCCTTGTCCTAAAACGTCCAGGACTGCAAATGGGTGAAAACGAACTTCCAAAAGATGTCAAGGTGACTTTCTATGAAGAAGACAAAGAGGCAGACATGTTACGTGATGCATTCAAAATTTTAGAAAACTATCCGTTTGTTATCACATTCAACGGCGATGAATTTGATATGCCCTTCATGTATAACAGGGCAGAAAGACTTGGGGTTCCACTAAAAGAAATTCCGCTGATAATGATGCGTGACTCGGCCACGCTCAAAAGAGGTGTGCATATTGACTTGTACAGGACATTTTCAAATCGCTCATTTCAAATCTACGCCTTTTCCCACAAGTACAATGATTTTTCACTGAACAGTATCTGTGAAGGACTAATTGATGAATCAAAGACAGAATATGAAGGAGAACTTGAGGATCTTTCGCTCTATGAACTTGCAAACTATTGTTTCAACGATGCAAGAATCACCCAGAAACTTACTAGTTTTAACAATGATCTTCTGATGAATCTGCTCGTAGTCATAACAAGAATTGGTCGCATGCCAATTGATGACATATCACGAATGGGAGTATCACAATGGATTCGAAGTTTGTTTTACTATGAACACAGAAAACACAACTTTTTGATACCACGTAGAGAAGAGCTTGACAAAAAATCAGGAGCTGCGTCAACAGAGGCAGTAATAAAAGACAAAAAATATCGCGGTGGTCTGNTACCGCGTAGAGAAGAGCTTGACAAAAAATCAGGAGCTGCATCAACAGAGGCAGTCATAAAAGACAAGAAATATCGTGGCGGATTAGTTGTAGAACCAACAGAAGGATCCACTTTAACGTATCTGTGATGGACTTTGCAAGTCTGTATCCTAGTATCATCAAGGTACGAAATCTCTCGTATGAGACAGTACGGTGCACGCATGATGAGTGCAAGACAAACATGATACCAGGAACTACGCACTGGGTTTGTACCAAGAAAAATGGCCTTACTGCTACATTGATTGGTTCTCTGAGGGATTTACGTGTAAACTATTACAAGAGTCTGTCCAAGAACCCTAGTCTCTCAGCCGACCAAAAACAACTGTATACTGTAGTAAGCCAAGCACTCAAGGTTATTTTGAATGCAAGTTATGGTGTAATGGGTGCGGAAATATTTCCATTATACTGTCTGCCTGTTGCAGAAGCAACCACGGCAGTTGGAAGATTTACAATTTTAGAGACAATTGAAAAATGTAAATCAGTCGGAATCGAGGTTTTGTATGGAGATACTGATTCGTTATTTTTGAAAGCTCCGTCACAGGACCAAGTACATGGGGTGGTAGAGTGGGCAAAGACAGAGTTTGGAGTAGACCTTGACTTGGATAAAGAATATCGCTACGTTGTATTTAGTACCAGAAAGAAAAATTATCTTGGTGTGCAAAAAGACGGCAAAGTCGATGTCAAAGGTCTGACAGGAAAAAAATCACACACCCCGCCATTTGTCAGAAATCTCTTTTATGAAATATTGGGAATTCTATCCCAGGTGCAAAATGAACAAGAGTTTACCCAGTCAAAGACAAAAATTAGTGACATGATATCAGGATATGCCAAGAGACTAAAAGCTCGACAGATTCCTCTTGCAGAGCTTGCATTTCATGTGATGATAAGCAAGGCGCCTGCAGAATATGTNATAATCCCAATAGAGACACTGATGCCAAAAACGGTAAGCAGTAGAAGATACAACAAATTTGGAGACATTGATGTATTAACTGAAAAAGGATTTACAAAAATAAAACACATCTATCGACATAAAGTAAAGAAAAGAGGATACCGAATTCTCACAAGAAAAGGATTTGTTGAATGCACAGAAGATCATAGTCTAGTCATAAATGGAAAAAGTGTAAAACCGTCTGATCTCAAAGTTGGTGACAAGATCAACCTAGTTCCATTCAAGACAGAATCTAAAGTGCATGTAAACTCGGATTTGGGATGGCTGTTTGGTCTTTTTATCGCAGAAGGCACGTGTAATACATACAAATATGAAAAACAACTCAAATATTCTTGGAGAATTGTAAATCAAGACAAGAAATTATTACAAAAAGCACAAAAAGTCATACGTGAACATTTGGCTTTGGAAACGTCCATCATAGACATTCGCAAAAGCTCTGCTACATACGCACTAATTCCAAAAGATGACCATAAACTGTTTGTTGACTATTTCCGATTACTTTGCTATCGCGGTGAAGAAAAAGGAGTTCCTCAAGCCCTATTGAATGCAAATATTGAGGCAAAACGGGCATTCATAAGCGGAATGTTAGATGGTGATGGCCATACTGACATTAACGGATTGACAATACTTGATCAAATACACAAGACAGTCATGGCTGGAGTCATAGTAATGCTTGAACAATTAGGAATTGAGTATTCATTACAAATACGAAAAGACAAACCAAATGTATGCAGGATTAGAATAATCAAGGATAAAAAAGACTCAAGAATAAAACAATCTGATGTTATAAAAAAANATTCAACATAAGTGGATATGTATATGACCTAGAAACAAAGAATCATCATTTTTGTGGAGGACTAGGCAATGTCTTGTTACATAATACTGATTCGTTATTTTTGAAAGCTCCAT
>NZ_RCMC01000022.1 GCF_011319475.1 Candidatus Nitrosotalea sp. FS | reverse complement strand
CGGTGATGTTGAGAAAAGAGTCGTTGCCCAACTCTTGGCGTTGATGGATGGACTAAACGACAGGGGAAATGTCATAGTTCTTGGTGCCACAAACAGACCAGAAAGTGTAGACCCAGCATTGCGAAGACCTGGCAGGTTTGACAGAGAGATTGAAATTTCAGTACCAAACGCAGACGGCAGACTAGAGATATTACAAATTCACACACGCGGTATGCCGCTTCAAGATGTAGATCTCAAGACACTTGCTGCAGAATTGCACGGATACACTGGAGCAGACATTAAATCATTATGCAGGGAAGCTGCAATGAAAGCAGTAAGGACATACCTTCCNGGATATACTGGAGCAGACATTAAATCATTATGCAGAGAAGCTGCAATGAAAGCAGTAAGGACATATCTTCCAGAGATAGAAAACGAGACTGAAAAGATTGCTCCTGATATTTTGTTAAAGTTAAAGATCACACTGCAGGACTTCTATGATGCAATGCACGAAATTGTTCCAACTGCAATGCGAGAGTTTTACGTCGAGAGTCCAAAAGTATGGTGGAAAGAAGTTGGAGGACTGGACGATGCAAAAAGAACTCTAGAGGACAATTTGATAACTGCAATAAAAGAGCCTGGAAAATTCCAAAAGATGGGAATCAAGCCACCAAAGGGTGCACTCTTGTATGGCCCATCAGGATGTGGAAAGACTTTGCTTGCCCGAGCCCTTGCAACAGAGAGTGGTGCAAACATGATACTTGTAAGAGGACCAGAGATTTTATCAAAATGGGTGGGAGAATCAGAGAAAGCAATAAGAGAGATCTTCAGAAAGGCCAAGACCTCATCACCATGTATAATAATATTTGACGAACTTGATTCGCTTGCTCGCTCCAAGTCAACTGAAGACGGAGGAATTGGTGAAAGACTGCTTAGTCAGCTTCTTACAGAGATGGAAGACGGTGGAGCATCAAGAGTAATAGTATTAGGAATTTCAAACAGACCAGACCTGATAGACCCATCACTGATACGACCAGGCAGACTAGACCTAGTGATTTTTGTACCACCGCCAGACGAGAAGGGACGATTTGAGATCATCAAGCTATTGACAAAACTTATGCCACTTTCCGGAGACATTAACCTAAAAGAGATTGCAGTAGCGACAAAGGGATATAGCGGAGCAGATCTTGTTGCAGTGTGCAGAGAATCTGCAGTAAATGCAATGAGAAACAACAGTCAAAAAATTAGCAGTGCAGACTTTTCTGCTGCACTCAAAAACGTCAAGCCATCAATTACAAAAGGAGTTGAGGATTGGTATACCACAGTTAAAGATAATATCACTTATGCACTACCAAAGCCAATGGACAAGGCATTTTACGGTTAAAAGACATGGCCATTCCACTACGAAATACAATATATGAAAAAATAAAGATTGCAGGCTCCCTTACCGACTCGGAACTATCAAAGGCACTAATCAAGGCAAGCATCTCAATTCCAGAAGACGAGTTCAACAAGACACTTCTCAACCTAGAGATTTATGGCTTGATAAAAGTAACATGGCTTACAAAAGACGAACGTAGAATAGAAATTGCTGAAAAAGAAGAAGACGAAGATGAGATTGAAAAACAGAACATGGAGAACCTGGAAAAAGAATACGAATCAGGATTTCCAGGTGTCGGACAAGAAGAAGAAATTCCAGAATAATTATTTTATCACTGGAAAGTGAAACGCAGCATCAAGTGCAATTCCTACAAATATGATAGTAAGATATGGTGCAGTCACCTTGTATGCCTTCCATGCAAAGTCCGAAGTCGGAGTCTTTGTGAGTTTATAGTGATAAAGCAGCATAAGACCACCTGATGCCAGTGCAACTCCAAGGTACACATAACCTAGTCCAAATGCGATAAGCATGACAGAATATGGTACAAGTATTGCGGTGTTGAGCAGAATATACTTTGATGTTTTTTGCATTCCAATCAATACTGGAAGCATTGGAACCTTGGCTTCTGCATAGTCATCTCTTATCTTCATTGCAAGACACAAAAGTGGGACGGTGTCCAGACAAATACAAGCATGCCAACCAGTACACCAAGAATGNTCCGAAGTGGGGGTCTTTGTGAGTTTATAGTGATAAAGCAACATCAGACCACCTGATGCCAGTGCAACTCCAAGATACACATAGCCCAGTCCAAATGCTACAAGCATGACAGAGTATGGTACAAGTATTGCGGTGTTGAGCAGAATATACTTTGATGTTTTTTGCATTCCAATCAATACTGGAAGCATTGGAACCTTGGCTTCTGCATAGTCATCTCTTATCTTCATTGCAAGACACCAAAAGTGAGATGGTGTCCATACAAATACAAGCATGCCAACAAGCACACCAAGAATATCCATGGAACCAGTTGCTGCAGCCCATCCTGCCATCGATGCACAGTTTCCTGCAAATCCACCAATTACAATATTAGACCAGTTACTGCGTTTGAGCCAAGCAGTATAGATTATCACATAGAAAAATATTCCAAGTGCAATGAAAAATGTAGAAACTGGATTTAGAGTAAACCATGCATAAATTACTGAAACAACACTTACAGCAAGACCATAANAAAATGTAGAAACGGGATTTAGAGTAAACCATGCATAGATTACTGAAACAACACTGACCGCAAGACCATATATCAAGACACTACGTGCTGCCATCCTTCCAGACGGGATTGGTCTTGTGCTTGTTCTTTTCATCAATGGATCAATATCTCTGTCGTAATAGTGATTCAATGCACTAGAGCCTGCAGATGATAATGCTCCTGCCACTATCAGATGCAATAGTGTGATACCATCAAGTGGCTTGTGTGCGATCAAGATGCTTGCAGCATACATCGAAGTGATTGCGGTGATGACAAGTAAAACTATGATTCTAGGTTTTGATACTTCAAGTACTTCCTTTAATCCCACGGATCTATAGCTGTTTTGCTGGGAATTTAATTTCTTCGAAGATTCTCCCGATGTTCAAAAGAATTAAGTATGTCACTTTATGGAACAAGCACAAATGAGTGACTGGGACCTCATGATGCCAGGAATGGGACTAACTGCAATTGGTCTTGCAGGAGTAATTTTATCATATTTGGGTATTGCAAATACGTTCCTTACAGGAATGCAGGCACTTTCGGGCCTGACCATGTTTGTAGGCATGGTGTTTTTGAGTGCAGGAATTCTAAGCGGCGGAGTATCAACTAGCCCAAGGGCAAAGGCAACCACACTTGTAATCTTTGGCATAGCAGGCTCTGTTGGAGTATATGCAATAGGTTTGAACAAGATAGTCACATCATTGCCAGTATTTGTCGGATTGCTAATCATCATCCTAATTCCAACAATAGTTCTTGCTTTCTTCTCCATGAAAAAGCCAAAATACTTCAAGCCAGTCGCAACAATATTTGTTGCAGCAATGGTAGTAGGCATTGGTTCGTATACTGCATTCGGTTTTCTAGGACCAGGTGCCCAGTTCCATTTACAATCCATAAACCAGACTGCAGTAAACGCCACAGCACCAGTTTCAAATGTTCCAGTAATATCAATAGAGATTCCTGCAAATGCATCAGTTCAAGGAAATCCAAGTTTTAATCCTGCGACAATTTCTGTCCCCAAGGGAGACATCATAGAATGGAAGAACAATGACAAAGTTCCACACACGGTAACCAGTTTAGACGGTAATACATGGGACTCTAGCANGAGACATCATAGAATGGAAGAATAATGACAAAGTTCCACATACTGTAACCAATGCACCAGATGGTGCCATATTTGATTCAAGTATCATATCACCAGGAAAAACATTCAGACTAGATACATCAAAACTTAATGCGACAGAATATGATTACATGTGTACAGTACACCCATTCATGACAGGAAAGATAACAATTACAGCTCCTGCCAAGCCAGTAAGTGTAACCATCACAAGCGGTGCAGGTGCAAGTGCGAATGCAGCATGTGTCAGTACAAACAACTGCTTTGCACCAAATCCAGTAACAATCAAGACTGGAACTACGGTAACCTGGACAAATAGCGATAGTGCTGGACATACCGTAACAAGTGGCAAACCAAGCGATAGTGTCTCAGGAGACATATTTGATTCAGGCATAATAAAACCAGGAAAAACATTCCAGTTCACATTTACAAAGGCAGGTTCACAGGATTACTTCTGTTCAGTCCATCCATGGATGACTGGAAAAGTAACAGTAGGATGACTGTACCCAAGTCAATAACAATATCCAAGAATCAGGCAAGGTACTCAAAAAATACTCGAATCGAAATTCCCCAAATGAGTCCTGTGCTATTTTGTTTGGTAACAACGTAAATGATACCATCACAATAAGAGAGATTTTCCTTACAGAGAACATTGAGAAATCTCCGGTAAATTTTACCATATCAAACGAGGAACTCATAACAGCATACAGTCAGGCAGAAGAGATGAATCTTGAAGTCATTGGAATATTTCATTCCCATCCAGATTCAGTGCCATATCCGTCCTCTACAGATGAAAAATACATGGAGATCAATCCGGTAACATGGGTTATCTTTTCAAATACACATGACGAGTTCAAGGCGTATATTTACAATTCAGGTATCGTACCAGTCCCAGTAAAGATTATGTAGATTTACTTTTTGTGAACGTGTTTGTGTCGTTCAAGGTGGTCCTTGTCCGTAAAAGTGGTATCACAGTCTTTACACTTGAATTCGCTCTTTGCGCCCCACATCGTCAATTATGAGTCAAACTAACGTAAAAGGATTTACCACATCTCGAGATGGTCTTTTAGTCATGTCTTCTTGAAGGTGNCGTCAATTATGAGTCAAACTAACGTAAAAGGATTTACCAACATCTAGAAGCGGTCCTTCAGTCATGTTTTTTAGCCAAGTTGTTCGATCAAAAAGAAATGGACAATAATGGTCATTTTTTGCGACATCTTGATTTGGTGTTTATTAGTAAATAATCGTACCAGGCACGTTTTGGATGTGATCGAGTTTAATTTTTTGCGATCTTTTTGTATTCGTTAAAAACTTGTCCAAATTAGATTAAATATACCTATTTTAGAATAATAATTATGGAAATTCACGTATACGATACATACGTAGAGGCAAAGGACGGCCATACGATGCATTTTGACGTCATTACAAGCCAGAAGGATCACCAAAAGGCAATCCAGTATGCAAAAGAATGGCTCAAGACCATCGGAGAGAGCGAGTCAAAGGTTTCAACCGAGGAATGTCAGTTCTGCCACTCACAAGGTGCACCAGAGCCCATTGCCAACGAGATCCAAAAGAAAGGCTATTTCATCCAAAAGATGGAAGGCTGCCCATAAATACGGCGTCTAGATTTTTTTAACCCAATTATATTATTTTTAATTAGGAAAAAATAGGAAAATTTCGTTCATTTCACGCCTAGTGTATCAGTTACCTCCAAGTCATTTTACCATGCTCAGAAGAAATTATGGATCAAGTTATGAGGCAGTTTTACTTTTTTAACCATAATTACCATGTTTGGCAAGAAAAAGGAATCAGAATATACCTTTGACCGCTCCCAATTTGACGAAGATGAACTATCAGAGATTGATAGAATAAAGAACATGTTGGATGCAGCAGAGACAATCAAGGCAGTAGCAAGACAAAGCAAGATAATGCCTGGTGGAAAACTGATAACCCCAAAGACACTCTTTGCAACAGACAAGCGTCTGCTAATCAGAGACCCCAATTCACTTGGATTGCGTTCAGATGTTGATGCCNGATAACCCCAAAGACACTCTTTGCAACAGACAAGCGCCTGTTAATCAGAGACCCGAATTCACTTGGATTACGCTCAGATGTTGACGCAATACCATACACCCAGATAAACAATGTAAAACTTGAAAACGGAGTTTTTACTTCAAAGGTAATCATATCATCAGGATACTTTAACAATGATCAACAAGGATTTATCGATGCAATACCAAAAGAAAAAGCCGCAAAGATTGTTGCAATAGTCAATGAAGGAATCAGGCGCTCACAAACTCATACAACCGAAGTCATCCAGCCAAAATCAACTGATGATGATCCACTAACCATACTGAAAAGACGCTATGCCAGAGGCGAGATTACAAAAGAACAATTCGAAGAAATGAAAGATACACTAGAATAGAAAACTTAGATTATTTGCGTAGTTTGTATTTTTACAATAACCTTGTTCTTTTCTATCAGTATGCTAATGTTATCAAAGATCGCCTTGTATTTTGTAACTCGCTTTCCATCATGGGTAACATCATATCCTTGAGGGATCAGCATTCCATCAGTTATCAGCGCATTTATTTTTCTATAGNGATTGCCTTGTATTTTGTAACTCGCTTTCCATCATGAGTGGTGTCATATCCTTGAGGAGTCAGCATTCCATCAGTTATTAGCGCATTTATTTTCCTATATCCAGAGGTTCTAGGAATCATACTGATATCAAGTATTTCAGAAATGGTATGAGGTTCATCAATTACTGCATTTAGGATATGTTTTTTGTCTTCATCACCTACAGATTTTAATACAATCTCAATTAGGCGTGGATCTTCTAAAGTCAACCATTGTTTTTCAACAGGTTTTGCATTATCTAGTATNGTCTTCATCACCTACAGATTTTAATATAATCTCAATTAGATGTGGATTTTCCAAAGTGACCCATTGTTTTTCGACAGGTTTTGTATCTAGTACTCGTACTCTTGACATAGAATTTTTTTCTGCTTGCACTTTTAAAACTCAGCAGATAGACACTTTATAAAATTATCACATTAGGCGATACCATGATTTTTTCAAAACTTTTTTAGCGCGATGCATATGGTATAGTTCCATGGCAAAGAAAAGTGACTATAACAGATTGACAGTAGAGGGTGACATACAGACAAAGTGGATATGTGGTTGTTTTGAAACAGTAGATGGTTTTTTCAAGTTTTGTGCACAGCACAATGAATCAATGAGGCAGACAATAGAATCCCAGATAGACAAGCTTGACATGACAACAATAGTTGAAGAAAAGTAACTCAGAATAACTCAGTGTCTCTTTGTATACGGCTTGAATGTCCACCCTGCAAGACCACGTCTTACCAGCTTGTTAAATTTCCTACCATGGCTCAGATATGGAAAACGCATATGAATCAACTCGTGTACAATGGTATTTTCAAGTATCTTCTCATCAGGCATCTTTCTGACATTTATGAAAACTACATTATCTTGAATGTATGACACTCCAAGGTACTTGTATGCAGACGTCCTTCTCCCTTCAGTCACTTCCTTTGGCATGTCAAGAACCTCTTTTGTTGTAAAAAGTATTTTTGGTTCAGAAATACTAAATCTTGCAGAGTAGATACCCACTTTTTCTAATATCTTAAAGCGTAGATCAGAGTCAAGCTTCACAGAATCAAAGACTAGAATTTCTTGTTTAATTCATTTTGTCAAAATTCGTATTGACAATGGTGGATTTTTTTGTTTTAACCATAAAAGTAGTCAAGTAGGGTCGGAAAATATTTAGTTTAATCACAAATCATACAGCCACCGTCTCCTCATTCCCCACTCAAACCATTAAACTCATTATGGATTTAGCCTTATTTCTTACCTCCTCTGTTACCTGTACCAGTACCAGTCCCTCATTTGGCTGGCCATACAATACCACAGAGTTATCAGGAGCAAAAACTGCAACCGGAAGAACAAGCAAGTCTTCTTCACCAGATACGATTATTCTCACGGGGGTAGCCATATTGAATGCCTGTTTGATCACAGAAATACTCTGCTCTGTTATCTCGGCAGCAGGGTTTGTGCATTCAAGCATTGTCTTTACATATCCACCTGGCAAGTCTCGCTTGTTTCTTTTTTCAAGAGAATCTACAATCTGAAGTGATGGACTAAGACCAAAGGATATCATCTTTTCAGTGGTGGCATCACCAACAGTAATTACAAATGAGTCCTTTGGAATCTTGCTTGATACACTAGAACGAGTCACTTCATAGTCAGGTATCAAAACACCTAGAGGTTTTTTTAATGACGACCGAAGATTTTCAGGAAGATGCACAATTTACCTTTGTTTTGAACTATTTTTGAGTTGCGACCTCAGCTTTTAGTTCTTCACTTAGCTGAGATGCAAGTACACTACATCTTGCTGCAACGTTTTTTGCCACAACCATAAATGATTGAGACAGTGGAGAGTTGGGGTCAGTTACAAGTACTGGCCTTCCAGTATCAGAGCCTTCCATGATACCAGGATTGAGAGGAATCTCTCCCAGGAATGCAAGCTCGTGTTTATCACTCATTCTTTTTGCACCCTCTTTTCCAAAGACATAGTGCTTGGTAGTACAATTAGGACAGATGAAATAGCTCATGTTTTCAATCACTCCCATGATAGGTATGTTCAGTTTCTGGAACATTCCAAATGCCTTGACTGCAATATTGCTTGCAACTTCTTGTGGAGTGGTAACAACAACTATACCAGTAATAGGAATGGTTTGTGCAAGAGTCAAAGGAATGTCACCTGTTCCTGGTGGAAGGTCTACAATTAGATAATCAAGATCAGACCAGTTGGTATCAACAAGAAATTGTTTTAGTATTCCAGAAATTATTGGTCCCCTATAGATGGCTGCCTGATGTGCTTGCTCTGCAAAGAATCCAAATGATACAACCTTTAGTCCATGGGATTCGGCTGGCTGTAATTTACTATTGTCAACTTCCATTGCAGATTTTCCCATTCCAAGCATCAATGGAACACTTGGACCATAGATATCAGCATCAAGTAATCCAACCTTTGCACCAGTCTGTGCCAATGCAAGTGCCAAGTTTACAGATACAGTTGTCTTTCCTACTCCACCCTTTCCACTTGCAACACCAATGATGTTCTTTACAGTTGGCAACATCTCGTCCATGCTAAGGGATCTTCCCTCCATGACTTTGGCAGTGACTTTTAGATCAAATTTTGATACCTCTTTTATCTTTGCAATTGCATTTCTCACATCCTGCTCTATTTCGTCATTAAATGGACAAGCTGGAGTGGTAAGCTCTAGGGTAAACTTCAAATCGCCTCCATTGATCTCAATGTCTTTTATCATCCCCATTGAGACAATGTCTTTTTTTAGATCTGGATCGATTACGGTAGATAACGTAGAAAGTACTTGATCAACTGAAACCATAAAGTAAAAAATCCCGAATACGATATTTAAACATAGGCAAAAATAATATTCTAATCATCCAAAGATTCATAAATTCAAATTTTATGTCGATTTATGGATGTTTTCTATATCGACACTTACTGATGTAGTTAGAATACCTCCTAAACTATTTGGAGAGTCTCTCAAAAAGGCTGCAATCACAATTCTTCGTGAAAAATATGAGAGCATGATAAACCCAGAGCTTGGCTATGTCATCATGATACTTGAGACCAAGGTCGAAAAGATGGGCAAGGTAATTGCAGGCGATGGCGGAACATACCACAGAGTAGAATTTACAGCATTAACATTTTCACCAAAACTCCAGGAAATTGTCCGTGGAGAAATTGTCGAGATTACAGACTTTGGAGCATTTGTCAGAATCGGTGCAACAGATGCATTGTTACACTTGTCACAAATCATGGATGACTATCTCAAAAGCGATGTCAAGTCTGGCATGATCCTTGCAAACCAGAGTGGAAGAACAATGAAGATTGGAACAACACTCCGTGCAAGAATTACTGCAGTATCAATTGGCAAGACAGCAGCTATGAAAGTCGGAATCACATGTAGACAACCATTCTTGGGTGCAGACGAATGGATTGACGAAGAAATCAAAAAATCTAAAAATCCAGCTGCTGCAGCTGCTGCAGAAGTCAAGAAACCAAAAACACCTCCGTCTGGTGCAGCTGAAAAAGTAAAACACGCGGAGGCCAAGTGATAAGACATGGTAAGAGAATTGGCTTGTCGCAAATGCAAATTTGTTACAGTAGGAAAAGTTTGTCCAATATGCAAATCATCTGATCTTAGTCCAGACTGGAGTAGTTCAGTCCTTGTTGTAGACCCAACAAATTCTTTAGTTGCCAAGTCTCTAGGAATAAAAGAGAAAGGCAAGTACGCACTCAAGGTAACATAGGTTGCAACCAAGTACAAAAAAACAGTTAGAAAAATTTCTTGCCGAAGATATCAAAAGTGGAGACATTACAAGCAGATTACTTTCAAGAAAAAAAATTACTGCAACTATAATATCTCGTGAATATGGCATTATTGCAGGTGTATCATATGCCAGAGAAATTTTTGCATCAAAAAACTGCAAGGTTTTAGTACACAGAAGAGATGGACAGACAGTATCTNAAAAATTACTGCAACCATCATATCCCGTGAAAATGGCATCATTGCGGGGGTCTCATATGCTAGAGAAATTTTCGTATCAAAAAATTGCAGTGTCACAGTACACAGAAGAGACGGGCAGACAGTAACNAAAAATTACTGCAACCATCATATCCCGTGAAAATGGCATCGTTGCAGGTGTGTCATACGCCAAGGAGATTTTTGCATCAAAGAATTGCAGGGTCATAGTACACAGAAGAGACGGGCAGACAGTAGCCNATTTAATGTCAAGAATGAGCGGTATTGCAACCCAGACAAACACATATGTGAAAAAAATCCATGCCGCAAATCCCAAGGTAGGATTATACTCAACAAGAAAGNATTTAATGTCAAGAATGAGCGGTATTGCAACCCAGACAAATGCCTATGTGAAAAAAATCCGAGCCGCAAATCCCAAAGTAGGATTATACTCCACAAGAAAAACAGCACCTGGCTTGAGAATCTTCGACAAGGAAGCAGTAGAGATTGGAGGTGGACACAAACTCAGAATGTCACTTGACCAGATGGTGATGATAAAAGACAATCACATTGCTGCATCAGACTCTTTTTTAGGTTTGATAAGACGTGCAAAACTAAAACACAAGAAAATCGAGGTCGAAGTGGAGAACCTCAATGATGCAATCATTGCTGCAAACGAAGGTGTAGAAATAATTATGCTTGACAACATGTCACCACCAATTATCAAAAAGTAATCTCTGAACTCAAGCGACTAAACTTGCGAAACAAAGTAAGGATAGAAGCATCAGGCGGGATAAATCACTCAAACGTGGCACATTATGCAAGATCAGGTGTAGACAGGATATCTATTGGAAGACTAACAAGCTCAGTTTCAGGCCTAGACCTTAGCTTAGAAGTTAGTTGATTGCAAGCATTCGCTCAATTGCAAGATGAGCCTTTTCTGCAATATTTCTTGGAACTTTAACCTGGTACTTGTTTTCTTGCAAAGATGCATACACCTTGTCAAGTGTAATCATCTTCATGTACTTGCATATGGCATTCTCAGACATTGGTATGAATTTCTTGTCTGGATTTTGTTTCTGCATCCTGTATAGTATACCAGTCTCTGTTGCCACAACGAATTCCTTTGCAGGAGAACTCTTGGCATGATTCATCATGCCTTCTNTTTCTGAGCTCAAGCGACTCAACTTGCGAAACAAAGTAAGGATAGAGGCATCAGGTGGAATAAATCACTCAAACGTGACACAATATGCAAGATCAGGTGTAGACATGATATCCATTGGCAAACTGACAAGTTCAGTTGTAGGCCTAGACCTTAGCTTAGAAGTTAGTTG
>NZ_RCMC01000216.1 GCF_011319475.1 Candidatus Nitrosotalea sp. FS | reverse complement strand
CCGCAGATGCCGCATTCACAATGGGTTTGCATATTTCTTCTGAAGATCTATTGCATTTAACCAATATGAGGGTTCTTCTATGACAGGAATGGTTATTTCTTTGATTTTTTAGGTTTTTCAGCTGGTTTTTTTGAAGCCTTGGCCTTGTCTTCGAGGTGTTTTGCTTTAGCTTCTTCAGTCTCTTTGCTTTTTTCATCTACTGCTTTCATGACTGCCTGAATCAAGCCATCTAGATCACTATCAGAGACCTCGGGTTCTACAGCAGATGCTATCTGTGTAATGGTATTTGATATTGCAGAACTTACCTCATCGAAGCTCTCTGGGTCTTCATATGCTGCATTGTATAATGCTTTGAGCCTACGAACGTCGGAAAGTACTTGATCGGTCAGGGTTAANCCATCTAGATCACTATCAGAGACCTCGGGTTCTACAGCAGCTGCAATCTGTGTAATTGTATTAGATATTGCAGAGCTTACCTCGTCGAAGCTCTCTGGGTCTTCATATGCTGCATTGTATAGTGCTTTGAGCCTTCGTACATCAGAGAGTACTTGATCGGTCAAGGTTAAACGGTATTTTTTACCATTTATGGTGATTTCCTGACTTATCATGCATGGACTCGGCCATCCTGCTTTCATAAAGTTTTCTGTAAAAAAGAACAATTACTGGATACACATGGAAACTTTGTTGGCAAGAAAAGTTCCAAGTAAAGCAGAACGATATTTTTCAACAGGCATAAGCATGATCACGTCACGCGGTACAAAAGGTCCAAACGTCATGGCAGCAGAATGGGTTTTGCAAATTTCATACAACCCAGTCCTAATTGCCATTTTTATCCACAAAGGATCTCAGACTCTAAAGAACATTGAAAAAACAAAAGAGTTTGGAGTAAATGTCGCATCAAAAGAACAGACGGCTCAAGTAAGCGTAGCAGGAGGATATTCAGGATTTGAAATAGACAAGATGGGTCTGAAAAATATTTTCAAGACACTTGCACCGCAGAAGATCAAGACCCCAATGATTTCAGGCTGTACAATAAATGCAGAATGCAATCTAGTCAGAAAAGAAAAACTAGGTGACCATGTCATGCTAGTAGGAAAAGTTGTACACATCAAGCATGATGATACCAAGAGTCCATTGCTATATCATAGTGGGAGATATTTTGGACTAGGTTCCATGGTAGAGCCTGACAGGCAAGAGGTTTCAACAGACAAAGATACATTAGAATTTTTCAGAGACCTCGCACAAGGAAGATTTGTACTAAAGTGTGCAGGAGTTCTAGTAGAATCAAAGAATAACGTACTTGTCACTAGATGGCCTAAAACAAAACTTGAGACAATACCGTTTACCATCCCACCAACAGGCAAGAACCAAAGAGCACATCTCAAGAAATTCATACTCGAGATTGGACTTGACATACAAATAGAAAAAGAATCAACCATGAAGAGGCTTGTCTTAAAAAACGGAAAAGAAATCCAGAGAATCAACTTTGTAATTTTCAAGGGAAAAAACAATCCCACAAAGAGTGTCACATGGAAATTAAAACAAGATGATGTTATTGCAAACTTGGCCTAGATTGTTATGTAATCTAGTGCTACTGCATCTGCCAATAGCGACGCATGTCTGGAACTTACAATGTAGCCATTTTTGATATCAGTTGTTGGAAGCCAGCGGTTTGTAGAGCTGTAGNATAGAAAAAGAATCAACCATGAAGAGACTTGTCTTAAGAAATGGCAAAGAGATCCAGAGAATTAACTTTGTAATTTTCAGGGAAAAAACAATTCAACAAAGAATACCACCTGGAAATCAAAACAAGATGATGTTATTGCAAACTTGGTCTAGATTGTTATGTAATCTAACGCTACTGCATCTGCCAACAGTGATGCATGTCTGGAACTGACAATGTAGCCATTTTTGATGTCAGTTGTTGGAAGCCATCGGTTTGTAGAGCTATAATGTCTTTTTTCCTTCATCTCTTTTTCAATGTCATGCAGGTCGCATTCTCCTTCCTCAATCTGTTGGGTATTGATGTGTTTTATCGTGATTAGGATTTTTTTTACCTTGACTCGGACTCCAAATCTCCAAATGTGATCGGAGGTATCATCTTCAACTTCTAGCAATTTGAGCTTTATTTCTTTTGTACCAAGTGCATCTCGGNGACTCCAAATCTCCAAATGTGATCCGAGGTATCATCTTCAACTTCAAGCAACTTTAGTTTAATTTCTTTAGTACCAAGTGCATCGCGGCTTACCAAGCTGCGTTCATCTACAAAATCTTCAAAGCTCATTATTTTATGTTTACAGTATCGGATTAAAGAGTATTCGGTTAATTGGTACTTGGTTTTTTGGCAAAAGGCATAACACATGATTCTAGTTTCAAGGGTTGTCTTTTACCTTCAGACATGGCATATGTATCCCCATCATAAGTACAGATAAAATCTGTTACAGGGTATTTTTCATCCCAAATTTTAAAAAATTCTCTAAGCTCTCGGTGTTCATATTTTCCAGTACCTATTCTCTTCTTGGAAGAAAACTTGAATGCGACAATCATCTTTCTTGTCTCATATAGTTCAAAAGTGTGTATCCATTTGAGACAACGCTGTATTTGATCAAATGGCACCCTCAGAGTGGTATTTGTACCAGACTTTGCCTCGATAGTATAAATGACATTTTCCCTAGTACTTACTGCAAGGATATCCGGAAGCCCAACACTTGGGGAGCCAAGTCTAAAGGCCTTCCAACCTTCAACAGCATTGAATCTTTTAACCAGTGTATCCTCCCAGTTGTAGCCTCTTTGCCTCCTAGTTCTTGCAATGCGTTGGTTAGTTTTCTTGCTATTTTTTTTACGTGGTACATTTTTCATAGCATAAAATTCAGGTTGTTCTGATGTCATTTTATTTCTGATCTGTTAGTAAGTTTTAACGATATAGACTAGGTGGTAATTATACTAACACCTTGATGCCTATTTTTTGTCATTAGTTTTGTCATCATTAAAAAATGGCTACCAAGTCTCAGCGTTAATATGTCATGATGCAAAAGAAGAGAACATGTCAGAGAACGAGAACCAGATCACATATCTAAAGTATAAAGAATACGGGGATCTTTTGAAAGTCATTTTATATTCATCCCAATCAGTACTAGGTGCTGTCCCACTGATTTATCATCAAAACTACAANACGAAGCCTCAGCGTTAATATGTCATGGTACAAAATAATGGAACATGTCAGAGAACGAAATAACCTATCTAAAGTATAAAGAATACGGAGATCTTTTAAAAGTCATTTTATATTCATCGCAATCAGTCTTGGGTGCTGTCCCCCTGATTTATCACCAGAACTATAACGGCCAGAACATAATCTTCATACAAACTGGGACGGTGGGAGGCAATGTCATACATTATCTTGTATCAAGCAGTGCACCTGCCAAGAAATTCATAGAATTAAAGAGACTTACAGGCGATTATAGTTTTGTTGAAAAAATCGGAACTGATGGCATGTCGTTGTACATTCCAATCTTAGAGTTGGAAAAAAGCACTCTAAAGTTTCCCTGATACCAATAAACTAGATGCCAATTTTGGGCAAGTATCTGTGAAGTATCACATAGTTTCCCCCAATCACTAGTAAAACCCAGATGGCCGTAGTCATGAGAGAATTCACAGTATAATCATGAGATATGCCATAACTTAGCGATACTGAAGCCGGTTGTCCACTCTGATTTTGTATGGTAATGACATAATCTCCCTTAGTACCAGGAGTAAACTGGATAACACCTTTTTTGAATATTGTTTCATGCAATAGATCCTCTTGAGAATTTCCAATTCGTACATCAAAGTTTGTTGGAGAACCATTGTCTGACAGGATTATGGTATACGGAATACCAATTTGATCAACATGTATGGTTCCAACATATGACGAGTCACCTTTTATTTCATAATTTTCAAGGACAATCCCCTTTTGTACAAATCCAGGAGTAAGAAAATCATGTACAGAGAAATTAAAAAATATCGCAATTCCTACTGTGCACATTACGGTGCCAATCAGCAAACCACGATGTTGTGCACCAAGTACATTTTTCAAACATTATGAGATGAAGACTTTCACATAATAGAGACCTAGATGTGTCAAGATATTACAGACACTTTTCTTGAAAATGTCTTGTCAGAATACTTTTTTGTGCTTGTACAATGCGTATGCAATTACCAAGTATCCACCATACCAAAGAAGGTTCAAAGGATGTGTTACACTGTATTGGTTGTATACATCCAAGTATGAATACCAGTTATCGCCAAGTGTGGTAAGAACTATGCCTATTGTCAATATCAGCCAAGGGGTACCCAAGNTGTGTGATACTGTATTGGTTGTATACATCCAAGTACGAATACCAGTTATCGCCAAGGGTGGTAAGAACTATTCCTATGGCCAATATCAGCCACGGTGTACCCAAAGTCCCTTGACGAAATATCATTGCCCCCAAAATGGCAGCAGACAGTATTACAGAAGAGCCCACGATATAGGCAAGACCTAAAAAGTAATTTGTAGTCAAACCTTGTTCCTGACCAAAATCTAAAAAGGCATATACTCCAGTGATTACAATTGGGAGCAATATCACAAAGGCTTTTACCGGTGTACTAATTTTTGGCTTGAAGAATTTGATATTTCTTGCAAGATGGTAAAACGTGAGAGGATAGAACGCAAGCCAGACCCAATCTGCAATAGATGGACTAGGGGTCTGCCCCTGCTGCTCTAAAAAGTAATATATTCTCTCAGCTGCTGCATTACACAACATTCCTGATGCCAGTGCAAGATAAGATGTACCAAAAACACTTGACTTCCAATATCTTTTTGCAATGAAAAATCCTGCTACGGCTGCAACAAGGGCAGTGACTGTAGTAACAATTGTTTCTACAAGTTCGATGTTAGGATCATCTGGATTCTTGAAACTGTACAAATAGAATTGATATATTACCAATCCAGCAGCAATAACAAGAAATATCTTATAGTCTATCTTTTCAGAAATTTTTTCAGGAACAATGTTCGGTTCTCGATGTGATTTATTGAAAGAAAACATTCTGGTAGCACCTTAAGAGCATACGATTTGCATGATACGGCTTTCGTTAACAGACTCTTTAGTAGGCAATATCTTGACAACAATCTTGTTCTTTTCTATTGATATGCTGACATTTTCAAATATTGCTTGGTACTTTGTGACCTTTTTTCCATCATGTGTTGTAACATATCCTTTTGGAAGTAACATTCCATCTTCAATCAAGGAATTGATTTTTCGATAACCCGAAGTTTGAGGAATGTTGCTTGTCTCCAGTATGTCAGATATTATTTTTGGCTCGCCCATAACCGTATTGATTATGTTTTTCTTGTCTTCATCTCCTAATGATCTAAGTATTAGCTCCATCAACCTAGAGTCTTCCAGAGTTATCCATTGTTTTTCGGCATCTTTTGATTCTTCCATGACAACAATCTTGTCGAGGATTTTTTTCTCAATGCCTTCTGCGCCACCTCCGAAGAATTCCCTAAGAACAAAGTCAAGNTTGCTTGTCTCCAATATGTCAGAAATTATTTTTGACTCTCCCATAACCGTATTGATGATGTTCTTCTTGTCTTCGTCTCCTAATGATCTAAGTATTAATTCCATCAATCTAGAANGCTCGCCCATAACCGTATTGATTATGTTTTTCTTGTCTTCGTCTCCTAATGATCTTAATATTAATTCCATTAGCCTAGAGTCTTCCAGAGTTATCCATTGCTTTTCAGCATCTTTTGCCTCTTCCATGACAACAATCTTGTCGAGGATCTTTTTCTCGATACCTTCTGCGCCACCTCCGAAAAACTCTCTAAGGACAAAATCAAGTTTTGTGAAGTCTTCCACTGCTTGGGTGAAACCTATCCCGTACTTTTCAAATAGTCTATTTTCTATCTTTTCAAAGGTTACATCACCCAAGTTATCTTTTACAATTAGCTTTAGGGATTTAGCAATGAGGGCTCCAAGCCAGACATGAAGATACCTTAAATCCTGAATAATATAGGAAGGTGGGTGTCTCAGGATATNGGTGAAACCTATCCCGTACTTTTCAAATAGTCTAGTTTCAATCTTTTCAAAGGTTACATCACCCAGATTATCCTTTACAATTAGCTTTAGGGATTTAGCAATGAGGGCATCCAAGCCAGACATGAAAATACCTTAAATTCTGAATGATAAAGCAAGTTGTGTGTCTCAGCGTGTGACACAACCGTTATTAGCGATCTAGTGTTTCCCAATATTGGAAATAACATGTCGTTAAGTTACTTAAATAGTATAAAAATAAAGTTGGTTTCTACCAGATCGGGCTACCTACTAGCGATCACAGCAGCTATACTCACAGGCATGGTTCACTCTCTGCCAAAACAACTATTTTCATTTTCACAGACTTCGCCTACAGAACTAAGCCCGTTGATGTTTGTTGCCATAGTGTATCTAGTGAACGGAGTATTTTTCACACCAATAAAAAAAGATGCCACACCAATTTCAAAATTAGGAAGACGAAACCTTCTATTCATACTTGGAATCGCACTTGCAGAGGTTTCAGGGCTTGTGGCATACTTTTTTGGCCTAAAACAGTCTACTGCAGTAAACGGGTCAATTCTTACAAATGGTGAGATAATATTTGCAGTACTCATATCGCTGACAATCTTCAAAGACAGACTGCTCAAGAAGGAGGTCTTTCCGTTTGCAGCCATAATAACTGGAATAATAATCATACCCATAGGCTATGACTTGGTTCAATCCCACTTGTCCATCACAGAGATAATCCAAGGCAATCTATTGATTCTATTATCAGGGGTATTTTGTGCAACTGACATCATCTTATGTAGATATGTTACAGGTATAATCGACCCTAAGAGAATTACACAATTGACATCATTTGCAGGAGCCGCATTTGTTCTAGCTGCAATGGTCGGATTTAATGTCCCATTCCAAATGGATTTGAGGCAACTTCCAAGTGTCATACTTCTAGGGCTTTTTGGAACTGGATTTGCCACATTTTTGTTTCTTGCAGCACTAAAGATAATCGGTACAACAAGAACTGTATTACTGTATTCTACAAATTTCATATTTGGGATAATTTTTGCCACTAGTTTTCTAGGCGAAACACTCACGGTCACAAACATCATATCGATTTCTTTGGCCTCAATTGGAATCTACCTGCTACGAAATAAACTTGGAACTATCGAAGAGATCATCAAGACAGTACCAAAAACATACAAGAGAGGCTCGTACAAATCCCTTTGTGGGACATGCCAGCATAACAATTGCTGTACATCATTTACTGCTCCACTGTTGTTCCCAGGAGACATTACCAAGCTCAAGGCAATCAACAAGTATGATGAGGAACATGTCAAGGAGATCAAAATAAGAGGAAAAACCGTACAGACTATAAAAAAGATGAATAATTCAGAATGTGTCTTTTGGAATAGTACTGANATGTGTTTTCTGGGATAGTACAGATAAGAAATGCTCAATTTATAAAAACAGGCCTTTTGATTGCATGATATTTCCTTTTGACATTTTTACAATAAATGGCAAGTATTTCTGGGTAGTTTATTCATGCAATCCAAATAGCGATTGGAAGTGGAGCGAATCACAATTACAGATGTTTGAAAATAGCGAGGAGTTCAAGGAGATTGCAGCCAATATCGAGTCATATCACGGACATATTGACGTAGATAGGTCGATTAAGAACGATAAAATCGAGTATACCATACTAAGAGAAGTCAATTTGAGCAACGTGGTGCACGACCATGGCAAAGAGCAAACTTAGAGTAGAAATGAAGCATATTTTGGCATCATAGTCAAAGCATCTCAGAATCGCCTTAAACCCATAATTTGTCAAATTAAGGTGTAATACTCCATTACATACAGCAGGCTAAAGCCAATTCATAGATATGACTTGTAATATGACAACTGATGCAAGTAACATATCGTCACTTAAAATGCATCGAGATACAGCATCACATGACCATGAAGCATTATTTGATAAAATCAGAAATGAATTATCAAAATTTGGTCTGACTCCTAATCAATCTAAAGTATTTTTGTACTTGGAAAAATATGGTTCAAGTACCGCTACCCAAGTAAGTAAGGCACTAAAAGTTCCAAGGACTGAAACATATCACTTGTTGACTAATTTACAAAACAAAGGAATTGTGTCAGCTACATTTCAACATCCTATCAAATTTACCGGTCTGCCTCTTGACAAAGCAATAACTGCTCTGATAAATGCAGAAAAAGAAAGAGTCAAGGGTTTAGAGACTCAGGAAAAAAGTTTGGTAGAGCTTTGGAATACATTACCAAGTTTTAAGGTAAACAATGAAGAGATCAAGGATGGAAAATTCCAGATGCTACAAGGCATAAACCAAATGACTGGAAAAATAAAATCAATGTTAACAGGATCAAAAGAAACTATACAGGTGCTAGCATCAGAAAAAGATTTCATGAAATTTTATCATGCAGGATATCTAGAATGGATTTCAAACTCTAATGCAGAAGCACAGCTTGTTTCATCATCATCTGAAAAAACAGCGTACATCTACGAAGGCAATTTGATCGACAAAGTTAAAAAAATGCCAATAAAAATCAAAGAAGATCTATGCTTTATCATCAAAGACGAAGAGGAAGCAATATTATTTATGAAAAATACAAACGAGGTATCACAAAATGTTTTGGCCATGTGGACTGACTCTTATTCCATGGTGTATACACTAAAGCTGTTATTCACATACATTTGGTCAAACTCGAAATATCTCAAGGATGAGAAAATTGAACAATAATTTTGACATGTGGTCCATTACAAATACACATAACCCACATAACAACAAAAGGAGGTCTATGCGAAAATGATGACCTTTCAAAAAAGAGATGTAATGAAGGCATTAACATCTATTGCAATCCAAAAAGTACTCAACGATATCAGCGCTCCAGCATTTGAAAAAGTCTCAAAAAAGCTACAAAAAGAGTACAAATGCTACATTCCAGACTGCTATGACCATCCAGAGTATCTAGAGTCGGTTTTAAAGTCAATTTTTGGCAATGCATATACTGCAATAGTGGAACAAATAAGAATCGAACTTGAAGAACATGCAGAGGATAACGGCATCAATCTATTAATTAAAACTATAGCAAGGTAATTTTCTTGTTATCATTATCAAAGAAAAATGAATTAGAGAAGCTATTACTGATAACAATAGTTTGCACAGGATTTACAATCCTTGTCTCCACAATGTTAGGAAAAGAAGTTGTAAAACAAGTAACTGATGTAATGTACATCATAACAACTGCGGCATTTGTCATTTTATCAACCATCCTAGTTTTAAGATTCAAAAAAACAGGAGATCATGGAAAGGCATGGTTGTTTTTACTTGGAACATCGGTATCGTGGTTTATTGCAGAAACAACTTGGACTGTCTATGAATTAGTATATGATAAAAATCCATTTCCATCAATCGCCGATGTGTTTTACATATCAGGATATCCACTGATGCTTGGATTTTTAATGTACTACCTAAAGCCTGTAAGAAAAGCAATAACAAAAAAAATGATGTTGAGTGCAATCATGATTTCTGCAACTATCGCCATTCCAAGCATATACATGGCATATTCTCCAGAACCTGATGTCACAGTATTTGAAAATGTATTAGCTACATCTTATCCAATTTTGGATTCAATCATTTTCATACCTGCAATAATCGGAATAGCACTTTTCTTCAGAGGGGAGGTAAATTTTACATGGTCTCTCATATGCACAGGAATACTTTGCTTTGCAATAGGCGATATCGGATTCCAATATGCAACTTTTACCAATACGTATTACACGGGACATCCCGCAGACATTGTTCTAATGTGGTCTTACATTTTATTTTCATTTGGAGTATATGATCATGTCAGAATATTTAGAAAAAGTGGGCATCAAACCAAGAATAAACAGTTAGACAATTGGCGCTAGAACAAATTTTGCCTTGCCATCATAATCACACTCTATTAGATTCAACATTTGTCCAGCGTGTAGAGCAGATGTAGTCACTATTCTACCCATCACACGTATATTGTTCTCAAATTCAACAATGCCAAATATTTCATCACCTTTACGTGAGAATTCAATCAATTTTGCAATCCTGGTAACTGGTTTCCAAATGATATTTCCAAAACACGAATTGCACATATCGCTTGGGGGCCATACTTGTTTATTGCATCTAGTGCAAAAGCTACTTACAAAGACATTATTTTTTAATTCTTGTTCAAATCTTGTCATGATTCTAATATCAAAACAGTAGACGATGTAGCCGCTGCAGACATGTTATGCACCAATCCAGTTTTGGCACCATCAATCTGCCTCTTTTTTGCAGTACCCTGTAATTGCTGGAATATCTCAATTGTTTGAGCGATTCCAGTAGCACCCAGTGGATGACCACATCCAATCAACCCACCCCGTGGGTTTATTTTTTTGTCATTAGTTTCATACAGATTTCGAACATACGAACTTCCCAGTCCAGGCTTGACAAAACCAAGATCTTCGAGTTCGATTATTTCACATATACTAAAAGCATCATGGAGTTCTGCCACATCAATGTCATCGGGTGTTTTTTTAGCCATATCATATGCTTGATGAGACGACTGGATGTTAGATTTCATGCAAGCAAGATCCTCATTTTTTGTAAATCCGGCAGAGAGGGATTGTTGACCTATTCCAGATATCCAAATGGGGTTGTCAGTGAATTTTTTTATTATATCCTCAGATGCAAGCAATATAGAGGCAGCACCATCACATGGCATTGAACAATCAAGCAGTCTAAGATTATCAGTAAGATGTTTTGATTGCATTATTTCATCTAACGAAAACATTTTTTTGAAATATGCAAATGGGTTATCAGCTGCATTGTTATGGTTTTGTGCACTAACATAAGCAATATCTTCCATAGTAGTACCAAACTTGCGCATGTGTGCACTTGCAAACATTGAAGCCCAGTAAATTGGATGTTTGTATTGGCCTCTTGATACATCCCACTCAAGTACAAGACCCGGACTGTTAGATTTTTCTGCACCAATCACTAACGCAACATCTGCAAGCCCTGACGCAATGTAAGAGTATGCTGAAACTATTCCATTAGTTCCAGAATTGCATAAACTCTCAACAGAATGTGACACTTTTGGAGAGATTCCAGATAATTCAGATACTACGTTTGATAGATATTTGGAATCACTGTTAGTTGATGTAAGAACTGCATCAATGTCATCTTGAGAGAGATTTGAGGTACCATCAAAAATCGGTTTGACAGATGATAACATGAGAGATTCTATAGTAGAGTCACTTTTTGAAAATTCTGCAAGCCCTGATGAGGCTATACCGACTCTTCTCAATTCATAGACTCCCTGAAAGTAGTGACAAATAGATCAAAAGAATCCTGGACATTCCCAGATGGATTAAACTGAAGAATTGGAAGATCAATTCCTGCATTTACAAATCTCAAAAGTTGTTTTCTTCCATCATCAGGAGTACCACATATTGCTAATTCGTTNAACATGATTTTCTTTGAGTCCTGATTTTTTATACTCATCAAAGATAGCGCGTGTTTCTTTTTCAAATCCATTCTGTGCTAAAAATTCTCTATAAATTTTGCCTACTGAGACATAAAATGCCAGAGTTTTCTTGGCACGCAATATAGAGTCGTCAGCATCATTTGAAATAGA
>NZ_RCMC01000016.1 GCF_011319475.1 Candidatus Nitrosotalea sp. FS | reverse complement strand
TTGATTGTAATCCCACATGCTTCGCTCGGAGTCTTACCATCCAAACCCATGTGTGGCCTAATGTAGTTATGATAAATCTGATAACCTGAAATCAATGGGGAATCTTCTTTTTTCAAACCTCTGACTACTTTCTCTCTATCCCGAATCTCTCCGTTGAGGCGTTCCATCTTGTCATTGCAATCTATCAAGTGCTTCCTGAATCATTTTTGCGGTAGCCTCCTTATCAGAAACCTCAAAGACAACCTTCTTGTATTTTTCATTTTCCAATTCAACTGTAATACACTTGTCAGGGTCATGCATCTCATAAAAAAGTAAACCTTCCTTACTCAAGAATCTCCCATCAACTACCAATTCTGGAATCCTTGTGCCAGCCACTTTTAACATCTTGAAATAGTTCCAATCTGCCTTGGCTGTCGATATAGACTTGACATGCTTCAATGGAACCACAAGTTTACTCTTTAGAGCAAGAACCTTGTCTACTCCAGTCAGTGTAAAGACAAGATTATCGTTTTCTATATTTATTTTTCCTGCCATATCATATCTTAATTTTTACCTGTATTTTGAATTAAAGTTATTCATTTGTCATCTCCTTCAATCAGACTTTCTTGAAGTGAATACGATTAATGTGAATGGTTCTCTGTTCTAACAGTAGGTTCTGTAATCGGTGTAGACTCTAACTTGTAAAAAAGCACCTGGTAACAAATCAAGTTTCCATTATCTTAAAAAATTGTGCCACATCTTGTTCATTAATCAGTTCGTCTAATCGAGCTTTTACTTCACTGATGATATAATCATAATCTTCTTTGTACACTTCTTTGAGTATTGGTTTTAGGTATTCAGGGTGTGTGTGGCAATCCCTGATTGAAATATCGTGAACACCAAGTTTGGCCATGGTTAAGTTATATTTCGTGTTCCCCATGCTCATCAAGACTATTTCCAATGATGCTATCAGAGCTATTTTATGCTGTTCCGCATAACGACTCATCATGTCCAAAGGTAATGTTAGCTATTAACCATTTCCCAAAATTTGGGACAATTTCTACTCAAATCCCACAATATAGCCAGTCCTATTGTTAATTTTGACCTTTTTTCTGGTCTCTTTATCAAAGGACAAAACCAAGACTTGTACTATCCAGGTTTGGTCTACTAGTTCAGATTTTTCGATTCTGATTACAGAATAACTCTGACTCAGAAAAGTTCTTGCAATCTCTTCGGCCTGACTGTTATTCATATTTAGAACAAACATATCTCCACACACCAGAGATCTAAGATCATTCTTGTTATTTATTCATGCAAGTAAGAATATTCTATAAAACTTTTCTAGGTTAAAGCCAATTCTTCCTAGTAGAAGATTAGAATTTTACTTTGTTTTATGATATTTTATTTGATGATTAAATCCAGTTCTTAATTTGATCTGATGTAATTGTAGAATATCTTAGCCCTTCAAGATAAACGAATTATAATTTACATTGAGCATTCACTCCGTTCAGGTTTAAGATTTGTTATGCGAAGTTGGAGATTATAGGATGATGACGCCCTGCTACTCCCCATGCGACGGCAAATGCAACTATGCTTGCCACCAATATGGCGCCGACCATATGTGCTGTATCTAGTGGAAGGCATCCAACGTTGTACACGTAAGCTTGCTCTCCACAGGATGGTTGTTGTGCAAATGCCAAGTTAGTACTTGCCATGGCAAGTATACCTAGCATCATAACGAGTCCAGCCAGTTTTGCTGTACCTACTCTAACCATGTATCATATACGACATCGTAATATTTACGCTTGTCAGTTTTTCATCAAAACAGATTCAAAAGATTTCACAGTAATTCACATTCCCTGGTATGTTGAATGGTTTTGCCCATCAATTCCTACAAGGGTCAGCGTAGATTTTATCATCTGAATTTTTCTAATTCTCAAAGCAATTATCTTGTTTAGTTCCTCACGTGATGTTGATTCTATTTCAGCCACAATGTCATATGCCCCCATGATGCCATGTGCTTCTTTTACACATGATATCGTCTTTAGTTCATCTAGTACATGTTTTTCAGCGCCAGTTTCACAGNATTCACTCCAGTCAGGTTTAGGATCTGTTAGTTGAAGTTGTGGATTATGTTATAATGACGCCCTGCTACTCCCCATGCTATGGCAAATGCAGCTATGCTTGCCACCAATATGGCGCCTACCATCTGTGCTGTATCAAGTGGAAGACATCCTACGTTGTATACATAAGCTTGCTCTCCACATGTTGGTTGTTGTGCAAACGCTAAGTTAGTACCTGCCATGGCAAGTATACCTAACGTCATAACGAGTCCAGCTAGTTTTGCTGTACCTAATCTAACCATGCATCATATACGACATTGTAATATTTACGCTTGTCAGTTTTTCATCAAAACAAATTCAGAAAGCTTCACAGTAATTTACTAGTGCCAGATTAACACTTGTCAAGCCTGATGAAAGTTCTTTCGTCCCAATCATACACATATTCCCTAGTATGCGGAATGGTTTTGCCCATCTATTCCTACTAGGGTTAGAGTAGATTTTATCATCTGAATTTTTCTAATTCTTAAAGCAATTATCTTGTTTAGTTCCTCACGTGATGTTGATTCTATTTCAGCCACAATGTCATATGCCCCCATGATGCCATGTGCTTCTTTTACGCATGATATTGTCCTTAGCTCATCTAGTACGTGTTTTTCAGCGCCGGTTTCGCAATTGGCCAAGACATATGCCTTTACCATGGTACCATTACAACATAGTTTCTATTATGATTATTTCTAAAGATCAAATACCCACATTTCGAATGTAACTAACATCCTCACATACCAACACAGAAAAATTAAGGGAATCTATGTTGCCGGCATAGATTCTGATTCAAGTTCATACAGGCTCTTCTTTGGGATTTTTTTATAGTCTTCATGCAATATCATGCCTGAAAAGAATCCCATCACTGCACCATACAGAACGTGCAGTATCAAGGCTCCCCAAATTATTGTACCCAGATGTGCTTTAAGTACAGACACTGCAAGATACTCTTGTCCTGACACGGCAGAGGAGCTTGCTGTAGCATCNCTTTAAGCACAGAGACTGCAAGATACTCTTGTCCTGATACGGCAGAGCTTGTTGCAGCATAAAGTGCTGGGATCATCAGGTACAAGGTTATTGGCATGAAAAATATTGCATACACCTCAAGTCCTGTAACACCACCTGCAAAGACTCCCTTCCACATACTTCGCAAATATAGTGCAGGATGCAATGCAGAACACATGCAAAAGACTGCCCCAATTGTAGCAGCTGTTAGCATGTGAACAATACTGCCAAACAATATGGCAGGTATTCCATGCAACCCTACTGCAAGTCCTATCATCATGTAAAAGCTTCCAGGCGGAAGATTCAGACTGGAATCTATTCCAAAAAATGATGCAAGAAGAGCAACCCCACCTGCAATTCCTGCTACAGAGCCTGCTTTGGCCTTACCATACATCTCGTGCCGAGATATTGGCATCATACAATACAATGCACACCGAAATATTTGAACTTGTTTAGATTGTTGAAAAGCATGGTTTTATCTGAGCACAGACAATGAGCATGGGATGATTTTGTATGCTCATATTTTGATTAAGCGAGGCTGTTTTGGTTTGCTAAAATAGTTCACGATACACTCTTCATGTGTGTATCTGCCTATATTACACGAAGTTTGGCAGAACCAGCAAACACCTTTGCAAAACTTTGGTGATTCACTCTCTTGCATAATATCATTAACGTCAAACACAGTATTATTGATGATCAAGTTTTATTGCCAAGTCGTAATTTTGGATATACAAAGATCATAGAAGCAATGGAAACAACCAATACAATAGGAGCCATAGAGCTAAATTCTGGCACTGCTTGGCTAGACACAGGCATCTCAGCAGCACTTGTTCCTATCAGTTGTATGGTATGCATACTGTGATGATAGTTTATTTCAAGTGCAGTCTCAGATGGAGTATCGGATACGACAACAACTCCAGCAGAGTTGTATGGTTCCACGTTGCCATCTACCATGACTTGGATCTGGCCACCAAGCAAGGATTTTGGAACAATGATATCTGAAACTCCTCTTGTCCCGGTCTCACCCTGTACGTTAAACGATATTGTCTTGCTTTGCGAGTCAAACGAGAAGTCAGACACTGTAGAATTGCTAGAGATTCCAACATTAAAGCTGCCATCTTTTGTTGCTACTGAGAATTCGTCAGGAGCCATAACTAGGAAGCTTGTAGATGAATCTAGTTTTGCGGCAGTAGAGACATCCAATGTACTTACAAGTCCAGCTTTTGTTTCAAGCGATGATTCTACAGAATATTTTCCAGTTGCGTTATCAGGTAGACTAATTGGAACAACATAATCACCATTGCNGATTAACTGGAACAACATAATCGCCATTGTTGTCTACCTGGGTCTCTTTAGTGTATACAACGTTGCCATTTGGATCTTTGAGTTTGACAAGGACTAGTTCTGTTACAGAATTTCCATCAACACTACTGACTGGTACAGTTGCAAGATATGCACCACCCACTAGATTGACCAACCCGGTCCAGATTGAACCAGATATTCGGACTTGATCAGATGGTTTGTAGATCTCATACCCAGTTTGAGCAGTGACGTAATTGTTTGAACCAGGACTTAGTTTTGGATAAGACGACATGTACGATTGTGTTAAACTGATAGTATCTGTACTAGACACGTTATTTTCATTTGTCATATTTTGTGCTTTTGGTTCATATTGGATTATTGCAGTAGCTACAGAACTTGACGACCCGTACTGTGCATATACAGTATAATTANGTTCTGTTACAGAATTTCCTTCAACACTGCTGACTGGTACGGTTGCAAGATATGCACCACCGACTAGATTTACTAACCCGGTCCAGATCGAACCAGATATCTTAACAGAGTCCGATGGTTTGTAGATCTCATATCCAGTTTGAGCAGTGACGTAATTGTTTGAATCAGGATTTAGTTTTGCATAAGATGACATGTATGACGACTGGGTCAAACCGACGGTATTTGTACCAGACACGTTATTTTCATTTGTAATATTTCGTGCTTCTGGCTCATACTGGATCATTGCAGTGGCTACAGAGCTTGATGACCCATACTGTGCATATACGGTATAATTATTTCCAGGAATCCATATTTTTCCAGTTGCATCCACATTGACAGAAAAGTCATTTCCAGTTCTTGTTTCTGTATGACTTGCAGATATGCCAGTACCTTTAGAATCAATTATCCAGACAGTGACCTGTTTATTTTGGACATATTTTGATACCTGGCCTGAGATTTGTATCNTTAGAATCAATTATCCAGACAGTGACCTGTTTATTTTGGATAAATTTTGATACTTGGCCCGAGATTTGTATAGTATCTCCGTTGTGATATACAGATTTGTCAGTTGAGACAAGAATTCCAGTAGGCGGTACTGGTGTGTTAGTGCTTACATCTACAAATCCAGTCATCCAAGGATGAAATAGGCAATAGTAATTGTATAACCCAGTCTTGTCAAAAGTATGGGAGAATGAGCCACCTTGTGCAATGACTCCACTGTCTACTCTACCATCAAATCCAAGTCCAGTTTTTCCAGTTGTAACCGTGTGCACAGCAGNCAGTCATCCAAGGATGAAACAGGCAATAGTAATTGTACAAACCAGTCTTGTCAAAAGTATGAGAGAATGAGCCACCTGGTGCGATGACTCCACTGTCTATTCTACCATCAAATCCAAGTCCTGTTTTTCCGGTTGTTACTGTGTGCACAGAAATGTCATCGTTTTTCCATGTTACGGTGTCATTGACTTGAATGGAAAGGTCTGACGGGGACAAAGAGAACGGGATGTTTGGATTTGAGGCCCCAAGAGGAATCGTGACTGGAATGTCTGCAAAAGAGGCAGAGAATGTAACACATGCCATGACTGGCAAGATGAACAATATCCAAGATCTAGAAGAATTCAATGTAAGATATGTCAATTTTTTTTATTTTAGGCTTGCTTATGATTCCTACTAGTGATTTTCAAAAATAAGCTCAGGCGTGATGAGTTTTTTGAAAAATACAATTCATGCAAATTTGTGCAAGACATATCAGACATTTTAGAGCAAGAGAGTGTTGTAAGATAAAATACTTGCGCAGTTTTCCTTAGTAACTGATTTAGGTTTTCAAGTGCATTGCGTGGTAACATGAAACCCGTATTGATTGCAACATTGCTTGGAGTAGTTTCAATCATAATACTACTACCGGTGGCAAATGCATTGACACCAAGATCAGACTTTAGCGATAACGTTAGCACATACAGATTATTTGATAGTACAAAAGTATGCGGTGATCATCTCTGCAAGCCAGGAGAATGGAACAAATGGATAAACAATTTGTTTTCTAGTCAAATTAAAAAATTCAGTGACCTATTAGGAATAAAAACTCCATCGAATACGGTCAAGAATACATCTTATGATACCAAAAATGCTCTTCACACATCAAGCGGAGACATAGCTAGAATTAACACATTTGGCATGGATGGCGGAAGATTTACCTCATTCATATCAGTGACCAACAAGGGTCCGTTTGACGTAAACCATATTGTAATATCTCAGACAAACCCAGATGTCAAGGTACTCAAAGCATGGATTACCCCTCAATGGAATTCTAGCATAGCTCTATACCAGACTAGTTTTGACACATCAAAAANATACATCAAGTGGAGACATAACTAGAATTAACACATTTGGCATGGATGGTGGAAAGTTTACCTCAGTTATATCAGTGACCAACAAGGGTCAAATTGACGTAAACCACATAGTCATATCTCAGACAAACCCAGATGTCAAGACATTCAAGGCATGGATTACGCCTCAATGGGATTCTAGCATATCTCTATACAAGACCAGTTTTGATACATCAAAATCATCACTTACCCAAGGACAAACGCTCAACATTGTCATAGTTACAGATGGCAAACCGGCATTTAGCCTAGATACTCTTGCTTCCAACTAGATGTTACAAAAGTTAATCTCACAGTTGTATACCACCATGTTGTTGAAGAAGATAATCATCCTATCCATACTATTTCTAGTCATCTCCCCACTTGTCATATCTGGAAATGCCNATCACTTACTCAAGGACAAACACTCAACATTATCATAGTTACAGATGGCAAACCTGCATTTAGCCTAGATACTCTTGCTTCCAAATAGATGTTACAAAAGTTAATCTCACAGTTGCACACCATCATTTCATTGAAGAAGATAATCGCTTCATCCATACTAGTTCTAGTCATCTCTCCACTTGTTACATCTGGAAGTGCTTTTGCAGATTTTAATGCAACAAACGGCAAGTATTTTTGTAATACAAAGGACTTGGATGCTGAAAGATACGGATATTCATATTTCATTTACCAAGAGAATAGGTATTGGGAAGGCGAAAGGCCAGGAGATATTGCTGCAACATTACTGAAGACCAATTTTAGCAGTGCAATGCTAGATAATTTAGGCAAGGCATATCATTGTCTTAAAGATAACAATATTGATCCAGATTCAGTGCAAAAAATCCCCACATACTTGTTGGAAGGGTTGAATTTGGCAAAAGCGCAAAATCCAGAAAAATTTGCACAGATTGCCCCAGACTTTTCGAATTATGTTCCAGTTCCAGAGTTTGGCACTCTTGCTGGTGTGATTATAGCCATCTCAATAATAGGCGTAATAATAATTTCAAAAAGAAATAGTTGATTCCAAATCGTAACTGGTAGAACTATTATATCAAAAGATTATCAGATGAGTACCCTATAGACGAATGCGTTTGATTTGTGAAGACACTACAACCAAAGTCAGTACAGAAACAACAAGTGCCACAGATGTCAGAGTACCAAATTCTGGAATTGCATTTGTCCCAACTATATCAATTTGGTGAGTGCTGTGGTGATAGTTAAGTTCAAGCGTTGTTTCAGTGTCTGTATCAGCAGTTTCTACAACATCACTTTGTGCCATGGCTTGACCATCAATCATCACAGTCAAATCTCCATTAAGTAGAGATTTTGGAATTGTTATCTCTGTTACACCCTTTGTTCCAGCATCCCCCTGAACTGTAAAAGATAGTTTCTTGTTTTGTTCATCAAAATTAAGATTAGTTACACTTGTGGAGTTACTTGCTACTTGAACGTCAAAATCATGTCCTTCTGCCTGTACACTCATTGCATTTGGAGAGACAACAACAATTTTTGCCGAACTCTCCAAGTTATCCTTTGCCTTGAGTGATAAAGTATTGAGCACATCTGCACTGACATCTGCAGTTACATTCACATCGTATGCACCCTTTTTAGCATCAGAGGGCAATTGGAATTCTGTAGAATATTTCCCATTTGCATCAACTTGACCCTTGCCGTCATAAACCATGTTTCCGTCATTATCTTTTACCTGAATGGATACTGTGTTGACATTGCCAAGTGATGTCATCAGATCAGACCAAATGGAGCCGTCTATTGTTACATTATCTCCAGGTTTGTAGAGATGTCTCTCAGATTGGACTGTAAATTCATCGTCAGAGCTTGCAGACATTTTTTCATATGTATTTTTGTAATGCTCATGCATTCCAGATTCATTTGCACTTGCATGGCTATTTTCATTATATTCATCCTGAGACTTGGTAACAGATGCATTTGTACTAGAATCAGATTTGCCAGACATCTGCATGCCAGATCCAGATTGGCCTGACATGTTCACATCAGAAGAAGAATTTTCCCCAATGGTGGACTTTCCAACATGTATTTTCGTGGTAAGGTCAGAAGAAGAATCCACACCATAATCAGCAGAGGCATAAGGAGCAAGATGCATGATTCCAACCAGACCTGCAAAGATACCCAAAATTAGGATGATTTTACCAGATCTAGTTTGTAAAGCTCTAGTGATATCCGACTTGCCAAGATATCGCATTATTTGAAGAAGAGNGATTTTACCTGATCTAGTTTGTAAAGATCTAGTGATATCCAACTTGCCAAGATATCCCATTATCGTGAATATAAAAATTTACTATAAAAACAATTTGTAAGAATGTTCTATGCCCAGATTTATGAATAAAATGTAATCTAGGAGGTTTGTCTCATGCAAAAAACCAAAGATTGTTCCAGAAGAATTTTACAGCCACCTTAAAAGTCATCCATGCCAGGATATGATCGAATTGCAAGAGATAAGACATGAAGCAGAAAACCCACAAACTGTTTCATCAGAGGCAATTAATGCACTGTATGATGAAGGTAAACTTCTCTTGTGTATGGGCAGATATGAAGAGGCATTGCAATGCTACGATAGACTTTTGGAGATATCACCATCATCAAAGAAAGCACTAGGTTACAAAGGATTGGCGCTCTCCAAGCTAAAAAGACATGCAGAAGCTTCCCAGTGTTATGAAAAAGCTTTGACCTGCTAAATGGTACAATAAACCAAGTGACGGTTTAACAGCATTGCCAATAGACTACATAATAGTACATAGGTCATAGATTGATCTGTTATCAAAAGATGTTAAACTATAATGATCAATTGCTAGAATAATTTGCGTTTAATCTTTAAAACGGATTGTGTTATACACGAAAAACAAGTGTCAGAGATTACTCCCGAGCGATTACAGGCCCTAGCCCAATTTAATCGGCTAAACGATATTATCGCTCCCTCTATGTTTATCATTTACAAATAGGCATAGAGACACTTTTTTATTATTAATTTAATGGAGAGGTCAACCCCATTAATTTACAATCAAAGATCTTTAACAGATTGGTTTCTTGAATTCAGAATTAATGTCACTAGTGGCATTCCATATATCATAGCATTAACACCATAGAATATCATCCAATGTGAACTGGTTTTGGATATACATGTATTGTGTACATCACTAGAATTTACAATCACATAGTTTTGATCAGATTTTTTGCAGTCAAGTTCAGACAAGGCATCATACCAGAGATATGAAATTGGCACAAATGATACAGACAGGACTATGAGAATTATGACCCGAATTTTGAGCGATTTTCTACGTGGTTCCCACAAGTATTTTCAGCCTCTTTATTCTAGATAATCACAAGTTTGCAGTCATAAATATTCTGCCAAAAGTCACTTACCTTTAAGGCATAGTAGATATCCGTATATTCAAGAATCACGTATTATACCCCATGTCGTCATACACTGGTTCGTATGAGAAAGTAAGAAAACATCATGACGGATATCTGCCCATTGGAGTAGCATTGATGATCGGATGCTGCCTAGTGACGATATTTGTAATCAATCCACAGAGTGGTGGATATGCAGGAGGCACTAACCAACTTGCATTTTTTGAAGCTGCAGGGGTTATGTTTGCCGGAGTGCTAATAGGATACATAGCACTAATCTTCAGATCCGTCTAGAACAACAACAAGAACAGGAAGTAATATGTCAGCATAGTCTGTTAAATTTTTTTCATAACCANTTGTAATCAATCCGGAGAGTGGCGGATATGCAGGAGGCACAAATCAATTGGCATTTTGGGAGGCTGCTGGTGTAATGTTTGCCGGTGTGCTAATAGGATACATAGCACTAATCTTCAGATCCGTCTAGAATAACAATCAGAAACAAAAAGTAACATGTTCAGCATCGCTAATACAATTTTTAAGACTAGTTTATTTTGTCCACCATACCCGTGCCAGTTTTGATCTAGTGCTTTTTTAGTTCATTACTAATAATCTTGTGAATACGCCAGTTATAGAATCAAAAATGGTTATTACGACACTAGAGGTCTGCCACACTTGGAGCATTTGATATGAAACATCTCCATGTACACTTGTTGTTTTGTGTCAACTTCGATGCATTGTTTTCCACCTTCTTTGCATAGGTGACAAAATTCTTGCTTCATACAGTATTATGGCATTTCAAAGATATAAGATTAGAGCAAAAAAGTTTAGTACCGGAGGTTTTTGGGAATTATAAAACATTCAAGACTTGGTACAATGACAAGACGGTCTAGTTCACAAAAAACATTCATCTGACGTATTTTTCTATGACAGCTTGCTCACCCACGTTTTGTATTTCAGTTAAGAGATCATCCAAGAGAGATAAGCTTTGCAAGATCAGTTCTTTTGTAAGTTTTCCACTAGCTGTCTTATTTTTTAGTACCAGCTTTTCATTATATGCAAAACTAGAGAGGCTTATACTATCTTGCATATTTAAATTCACATAGAATTTGACATAATCAGAAACAGTTCTGATACCCATAGTCAAAAGTACAACTGCCCAGTATTTGATTCAGATGCCTAATTTCCAATAGTAAATTGCTGTTTTAAGACAGGTTTTGTCACAGATACCTTGTTTACGCCAAGATTTGGTATGCATCTTTCATCATGGAACGTCTTGATTGACGCATATCATCATAGGTATGACACGGATGCAACATTCCTTCGGACTTTGAACCACATAGATTGCAGATGTGCTGCATGACTTGTCTGCATATAGCACACAAAGAGTATTTTTTGAGAGTACCTCCGCATTTCCTACATGATTCATAGGACAGATTCCATCGTTCTACATTTTTCATATGAGACGAGTTATTCATTTCACTTTGTCTCGTTTAATAATTATTAAATCGCACTACTTGATGACAAGTTATAATATTATCTACAAATGTTCTATATTCACAATTCAGTTTGAAAAAAATAGATCGGCACATCATATGTTTATTTTCACATTTCCATAAACCACAGATCATCGCTCCAAGATTTTTTTGAATGATTTTCCATTTTTATATAGATAATTACACCCATATTGTTTTACGTTATCGAGTTTATACATATTAGAAAGGTAGACATGAATAACTCGCACAAAAAATATTGGCTAATACTAGCTTTCGTCTTGATTCTCGCAT
>NZ_RCMC01000030.1 GCF_011319475.1 Candidatus Nitrosotalea sp. FS | reverse complement strand
CAACACAATTGATTCAAGTTGTTGACAGATCACCACCACACTTGGTAATTCCTGAAAACATCACAACTGATGCAACAGCATTTGCAACACCACTTGTGATAGGAAATGCTAATGGTACCGGAATAATAGATACAACTCCAAAGATAACAAGTAACTCTACAGGATTATTCCATATTGGTAAGACCACAATCCAGTGGACTGCAATTGACAAGTTTGGTAACGAAAAGACACTAGACCAAACCGTTACTGTTCTTGCATGTGGAAAACCATCTTCTGATTACAACTTGGTGATGGGAACAAATGGCACCGAAACACTAACCGGTTCATCTGTACCAAACTTGATAATTGGACTAGGTGGCAATGACGTAATCCACGAGGGTCCATCTGGAGACTGTGTAATTGCAGGTGACGGTAACAATATCATATACGCAGGAAACGGCACCAATACCATTTACGCAGGCAATGGTGATAATATCATAAAAGGAGGAGCAGGAAACATGCAGGTCTTTGTCGGCACTGGACACAACATAATCCAGGGTGGCACTGGACAGAACACATGTAACCTTGGCAGTCCTTCAAACGACCTGGTTACAAACTGCCAGAAAAACTTCGCTAAATTTTTAGCACAAATCCATTTTTCCATATAGATTATAATTACAATCCAGTCCATTTCCATGTAAATGGCAAGCTCCAAGAACCTGTTTGCACGTGCCAAAAAATTCATCCCGTCTGGCATAAACAGTCCTGTGAGATACTATGATCCGTACCCGTTCTTTGTAAAAAAGGCCAAGGGCAGCATGATATATGATGTGGATGGGAACCGTTACCTTGATTACTGTAATGCATATGGCGCACTGCTTCTNTAAAAAAGGCCAAGGGCAGCATGATATATGATGTAGATGGGAAGCGTTACCTTGACTATTGTAACGCATATGGCGCACTACTTCTTGGACATGGACCAAAAGAAATAATCTCTGATGTAAAAAATCAACTAGAAAAAGGAACTCTATACTGTGCACCAACTGAACTAGAAGTAGATCTTTCTGAATTNAATCTCTGACGTAAAAAATCAATTAGAAAAGGGAACTCTATACTGTGCACCTACTGAGATCGAAGTAGATCTTTCTGAATCAATATCTAAAAATTTTCCATCCATGGACAAAGTCCGTCTTGTAAATACTGGCAGTGAGGCTACAATGACTGCCATTAGATTGGCAAGGGGATTTACAAAAAAGAAAAAAATAATAAAATTTGAAGGATGTTACCACGGCGCACACGATTATGTGTTGGTAAAGGCAGGATCTGGTGCAGCACACATTGGAATCCCAGTATCTGAAGGAAGCTTGGACGAAGTATCAAAAAATACACTTGTTGTACAATATAACAATTCAGACGAGTTGCAATCATTGGTAGAAAAAGAAGATGATGTTGCAGCAGTAATTGTGGAGCCAGTTCTTGCAAATATGGGCCTGGTCTTGCCTGAAAAGAATTTCCTAAATGACATTAGAAAAATTACCCAAGAAAAAAACATTGTACTAATTTTTGACGAAGTAGTGACTGGATTTAGAATGTCTTCAGGTGGGGCTCAAAAATATTTTGGAATAAAACCTGATGTTACCACACTTGGCAAGGCACTAGGAAATGGTTTTCCAATTGCAGCAGTGGGGGGAAAAAGCGAGATAATGGACATGCTCTCTCCTGAGGGCAAAGTCTATCAGGCAAGCACATACGCAGGAAATCCAGTGTCTGTCACTGCTGGACTCTCTTCTATCAAAACCATGAACAAACTCCAGTCAAAATTATACCCAAGACTTGAAAAGAACTGTGTCAAGCTGGTATCTGCAATACATGATATGGCATCAGACATGAAAATTCCTCACCAGATCAATTCAATATCGTCAATGTTTCAGATCTTTTTTACTGATGATAAAGTTGTGGATTATTCTTCTGCAAAAAAAGCAGACATGTCAAAGTTCAAAAAACTGTTTGAGACGTTATTAAAAAACAAAGTGTTTATTGCACCATCACAATTTGAAACAGTATTTTTGTCATATGCACACTCTAAAGATGACATCAAAGATACGATATCATCTTATGAAAAGGCACTGCAAGCGGTGAAACCATGAAGTATGTTATAGGAACAAGAGGCAGCCAACTTTCACTTACTCAGACAAACTGGGTAGTATCAGAAATTAAAAAAAAATCTCCTGGTACTGAATTTGAGATAGTTACAATAAAGACACAGGGCGATACAGATGCACGTCCTCTTTTTACAATAAACCAAAAAGGAATATTTGAAAAAGAGATTGACAGGGCAGTGGCAGAAAAAAAAGTTGATTTTGCAGTGCACAGTCTAAAAGATATTCCTGCAGAATTACCCGATGATTTGGTTCTTGCTTGCATTCCAGTACGANAAGTTGATTTTGCAGTGCACAGTCTAAAAGATATTCCTGCTGAGCTGCCAGACGATCTGGTTCTTGCCTGCATTCCAATACGGGAAGAAGCAAATGATGTTTTTATCACAAATGATGGTACCACATTGAACACAATAAAAAAGGGGGCACTCATTGGCACAAGTAGCTTGAGAAGGGCAGTCCAGATTATACGAGTAAGACCAGATCTTGTGGTAAAACCAATTCGTGGAAACATTGAAACCAGAATAAGAAAAGTCCATGATGGAGAGTTTGACGGTATTGTACTGGCCCAGGCAGGCATCTCACGATTGGGCCTTGATGTGAAATTCCAAAAGTTATCCATGGATACATTTCCTCCCTCGCCTGGACAGGGAGCACTAGGCATCGTATCTAGGAAGGATAATGCTTCATTGATAGAGTTGCTGCAAAAAATCGAGGATCCAGAGACTAGAAATGCAATAGAGGCAGAGAGGTCTCTTTCAATGTTTGTAGATTCAGGATGCAGGTTTCCAGTTGGAGCATTTGCACACAAAGATAATGACCGATTAAAATTAAAAGTGATTGTATATTCGATAGATGGAAGCAAATCTATAATGGTGGAAAAAGATTCAGAAACAAGCAAAGCAAATGATCTTGGTAAACAAGTTGCAACAGAACTCAAAGAAAAAGGAATTGCAGATATTGCAAAGGACTGGAGAGAAAAAGTAGAGGAATGGAATAGCAAATGACAGGCAAAGTTTTCATTGTTGGTGCGGGTCCTGGAGATCCAAAACTTATCACACTAAAGGCAGTTGAATCTATCAAGTCTGCCGACATTGTGNGTGCGGGTCCTGGCGATCCAAAACTTATCACACTAAAGGCTGTCGAATCTATCAAATCTGCAGACATTGTACTCTATGACAGACTGGTAAGCAAAAAAATAGTTGCCATGATTCCAAAAAGGGCTGAAAAAATGTATGTCGGACGAGATGTCGGTGATGACTACAAACATCAAGATATGACAAATGATATGATGGTAAAATTTGCGAAAAAAAATAAAATTGTTGTAAGACTAAAGGGCGGAGACCCATTCATCTTTGGACGTGGAGGAGAAGAGGCAGAATTTCTTCGCAAGCACAAGGTCAAGTACGAAATAATTCCTGGCATAACATCAGGCATTGGTTCTGCAGAGTATTCTGGTATACCACTCACACACAGAAAGTTTGCATCATCTGTAGTGTTTGTGACAGGTCATGAGGATGCAAAGAAATCCGAAGGCGTAGTTGACTGGAAAAAACTTGCAAAGGCAGTAGATACAATTGTAATCATGATGGGCCTCTCAAGGATTGAGATCATATCCCAGAAACTAATCAGTGGAGGATTAAGCAAGAATACGCCTGTAGCAGTAATTCAAAACGGAACAACTGATGAGCACAGGATGATTAAAGGCACTCTTTCAAACATATCTAAAAAGATCAGTGAGGCAAAGATCAAACCCCCGTCCATAATTGTAGTGGGCAAAGTGGTAAACCTCTCTGAGAAGATAGGGTGGAGATGAAATGATGCAAGGAAAAGTTGTTGCTATTACCAGATCAAAAGAAGATTCTGAAGAATTTACCAAGCTAGTGTCTAAAGCAAAGGCAAAGGCAATCTCGTTGCCAACAATAGAACTAGTCAGCAAAGGAAAGGAAATGGTGGACGAATTCCTAGATGCAGTCAAAAAAGATGATCCGGATTATTCTGTTTTCATGAGCTCAAAGGCAGTCAAGCTCTTGTTTGATACTGCAAAAAAGATCTCAAAATATGAAAAACTCCAGCTTGCTGTTGCAAATACTATTGTAATTGCAGTGGGACCCAAAACAAAGGCAGCACTTGAATCTGAAGGCATTAGGGTGTCACATGTTCCTGAAAGATTTTCATCTGTTGGTGTGGGCGAAGTTTTTACACTTCTTAATGCAGAAGGAAAAAAAGTAATTGTTCCACGAAGTGGTGCATCAACTCCATTTCTTGCACAGCTGTTAAAAAAAATAGGACTCAAGGTAAAAGAGGTCTATTTGTATGACGTCAAGTCTTCTAGTGCGTTATCATATTGGACAGAATTCAAGGAACTTTTCTCGCAAAACAAAGTGGATGGAATAATATTTACTAGTGCTTCTTCAGTACGAGCTTTTTTTGATATAATGCTGTCTGATATGGACAAGAAGACCCTGAACACTCATCTAGAAAAAACTACTGCTGTTGCTATAGGGCCATTTACTGCAGATGAACTAAAGAAATTTGGGGCAAAACCATTCACATCTGATGTACACACAGTACAGGGCGCAGTAGAGGCAATTAAGAGCCACTTTTCCAAGTAAAGCAATTTTAATAATGGAATGATAATCAGAAATGATAGAAAGTAACTTGAATTCGATATCAAAAGAGATGTTAACTAAGATGCGTTCTCTTTCTATTGTTATTCCTACTTATAATGAATCAAAAAACATCATCAAGATACTTGATTCACTGCGTACTGCACTAACACGAGAAATGAATGCAGAGATTATCGTGGTTGATGACAACTCTCCTGATGGTACCAGTCAAACTGTTGAAGAGTATGCAAAAAACTCGGCAAACTCTGGATATTCCATCCAGCTAATACGTCGTGAAAACAAGCGGGGATTAAGCTCTGCTATTGTTACCGGCATAGAGTGTGCCAAGGGTGATGCAGTGGTTGTAATGGATAGCGATCTATCGCATCCTCCTCAAACTATCCCACAGATGGTTGAAGAACTACAAAGCCCTGACTGCGATATAGTTGTAGCCTCAAGATATGTCGATGGTGGAGGCATCTCTGGCTGGCCATTTAAAAGAAAATTAATCAGTAAAGGCGCAACCAAGATTGCACAGCATGGCCTTGGAATAAAGATCAAGGACCCAATGTCAGGATTTTTTGCATTCAAGCGACACATTGTAAATAATATAAAATTTGACGCCATTGGATACAAGATACTGCTTGAAATTCTTGTAAAAGCCAAAGAGGCTCGAGTCAAAGAGATTCCGTATACCTTCATCAATAGAACAACAGGTTCAAGCAAGCTTGATTTTTCCGTAGGTGTTGGGTACCTGCAGTCCATCTGGAAATTATATCGATATGGCAAGTCTGTCAAGTCTACTGAGAGGCGTACGTCAGTTCATTTTCTATCAAAGGCTGGCAGGTTCTATACCGTTGGTGCATCTGGTCTACTGGTAAACTATTTTGTCTCGTTCATGTTTGGTGCTGTACTTTCCAATCTTTGGTACATCTATGCCACAATGATTNCCGTTGGTGCATCTGGTCTACTGGTAAATTATTTTGTCTCATTCATGTTCGGTGCAGTACTTTCCAATCTCTGGTACATCTATGCTACCATGATCGGAATAATATTTTCAATGAGCTCAAACTTTATACTCAATAAAATCTGGACATTTGAAGACAGGACATTTGAGCCAAAACGAACTCTTTTGCAATATGGATTGTTCATGGGATTCAGTGGAATTGGTGCAGTATTCCAACTGTTGATGGTATACGGTCTTGTAGAATTACGACACTTGAACTACTCCATTGCATNTACCATGATCGGAATAATATTTTCAATGAGCTCAAACTTTATACTCAATAAAATCTGGACATTTGAAGACAGGACATTTGAGCCAAAACGAACTCTTTTGCAATATGGATTGTTCATGGGATTCAGTGGAATTGGTGCAGTCTTCCAACTGTTGATGGTGTACGGCCTTGTAGAACTACGACACTTGAATTACTCCATTGCACTGTTCTTGGCAGTTGCAATTGCATCTGTTGGAAACTTTTTACTAAACAAGAAATGGACTTTCCAAGAAAAAGTTTGGAGCTAGACCTTATTCTAAGATCTTGGAATATCTTTTCTTAGCTGGACCTAATTGTTTTTTAATTATTTTTTCATTTTGATCTCATTTAGCTTAGCCTACTCCGCTGTACATGTGTGAAGTGGGGTGTAACTTTTTTATAACATAACGGGGTTATGACAATTGTATGACTTCTGAGAACCTTAACATGGATTATAGTAAATACGATTTCAAAGACTCGACTGAGATGTATATCTACACCAGTAAAAAGGGTCTGTCAAGAGAAGTAGTTGAAGAAATTAGCAGAATGAAGGGCGAGCCCCAATGGATGCTAGACTTTAGACTTCGCTCATATGACATTTTCATGAAAAAGCCAATGCCAAACTGGGGAGGCTCACTTGGACAGATTGATTTTAACAATATTTTCTATTATGCAAAAGCTTCTGAAAAAACAGAAAAGGACTGGGACAATGTTCCATCTGAAGTCAAGGCAACATTTGACAAGCTAGGAATTCCAGAAGCAGAGAAAAAGTTTCTTGCAGGTGTAGGTGCACAATACGAATCAGAAGTTGTATATCACAGCCTAAGAGAAGATCTTGCAAAACAAGGTGTATTGTTCTTGGATACTGACACTGCACTAAAAGAGCAACCAGAGATCTTCAAGAAATATTTCGGTAAAGTAATTCCTCCAGAGGATAACAAGTTTGCAGCACTTAACAGCGCTGTATGGAGTGGAGGATCATTCATCTATGTTCCAAAAAACGTAAAGGTAGATCTACCATTACAAGCATACTTTAGAATCAACAAAGAAAACATTGGTCAATTTGAAAGAACTCTAATCATTGCAGACGAAGGTGCAGAGGTACACTACATAGAAGGATGCACAGCACCGGTATACTCCTCAGAGTCTCTACACTCTGCAGTTGTAGAATTGATTGCAATGAAAGGTGCAAAATTAAGATACACAACCATCCAGAATTGGAGTAATGATGTTTACAATCTAGTTACAAAGAGAGCATATGCATACGAAGGTGCACGTGTAGAATGGATTGACGGAAACATTGGAAGCAAACTCACAATGAAATATCCTGGAATCTATCTCATGGGACCTCGCGCACATGGTGAAACACTTTCTATTGCATTTGCAGGAAAGAACCAACACCAAGACACTGGTGCAAAGATGGTACACCTTGCTCCACATACAACATCTAGAACAACTTCAAAATCAGTTAGCAAAAGTGATGGTAGAACAACATACAGAGGATTATTACATGTGGCAAAAGGTGCAACAGATGTCAAGGCTTCTGTTAGATGTGATGCATTATTACTAGATGACATATCAAAGACTGACACTTATCCATACATGGAAATTAACCAAGAAGATGCAACAGTAACACACGAAGCAACTGTTGGAAAAATTGGTGACGAACAAATCTTTTACCTCATGACAAGAGGATTCACTGAAGAAGAAGCACTCACACTTATCGTAAATGGATTCATTGAACCATTTACCAAAGAGCTCCCAATGGAATATGCAGTAGAGCTCAACAGACTGATTAAAATGGAAATGGATGGCTCAGTCGGCTAGTGCCGATTGTGTCAATTTGTGATGTAAAATGTCGTCTTTTGTTCTGTCTAAACTTGGCTCTAGTCACATAGAAGAAATTTCTGAAGCAAATAATGATCCTGCATGGTTACGAGAATATCGCAAGAATGCTTTTGCAATATTTCAACAACTTCCACAAGAAGTCTCTCCGCTATACAACAAGTACAGCGATGCAAATAAAATGGATCCAGAGCAGATAACATTCTCTCTTAGCTCTGACAGTACAATTCCAGATTTTGTAAAAGACAGACTGGTAGAAATTGGCGATAACCCAAGTATAGTTCAAGTTGGCACAAACATACACAAGATACACATTCCAACAGAACTAAAAGAAAAAGGTCTTGTAATGTGTTCAATCCAAGATGCAATCATAAATCACAGTGACAAGATAAAAAAATCATTTGAGCAAACTGATTCAAAGCGAGACAAGTACATTGCACTAAACAACGCATTTTTCAATTCTGGAATATTCATCTATGTTCCACGTAATCTCATTGTTGAAAAAACAATTCACCTGGTCTCATCACTCTCACTTGACCAGACCTCTACCATTTCACGAAACATCATAGTTGCAGAGGACAGCAGCAAGGCATCAATTGTTCAAGAGATCTATGCACCACAAGCACCAAAGCAACAGGCATATCTTGAACNAGACCTCTACCATTTCGCGAAACATCATAGTTGCAGAGGATAGCAGCAAGGCATCAATTGTTCAGGAGATCTATGCATCACAAGCACAAAAACAACAGGCATATCTTGAATTACTTGACGTATCCATCAGTCCAAACAGCCAATTTGATTTAATCACACTACAGGCAATGGATGAAACAGCTATCAACTTTTCTTCGCGAGTTGCAAGAATAGAGCGAGACGGAAGGATGAATTGGTATCTTGGATTGTTTGGCTCCCATCTTTCTAGATACAAAGTTGATAATTTCCTCAATGGCCAAGGTGCAACTGCACAGGATACTGAAGTGGTCTTTGGAAACAAGAACCAGTCATATGACTTGGCCTCCAATTTGATTCATAACGCACCTTCTACAGTTGGCCGAGTCTTAGAAAAGTCTGTACTAAAAGATACTGCAAAATCCTTGTTTAAGGGAATGATACGAATTGAAAAAGATGCACACCATGCAGAATCATATCTCTCAGGACATTCAATCTTGCTTGACAAGGGCGCAAAATCTGATTCTATACCAGGACTAGAGATATTTACAAATGATGTCAAGGCAACACACTCTGCATCAGTTGCACAAATGGATGAGGAACAAATTTTCTATCTTGCAACAAGATGCTTGAGCAAGTCTGATGCCCAGAAAATAATTGTAGAAGGATTCCTTGAGCCTCTCTCAAGAAAAATGTCATACCAAGTTCGTGCATGGATAAGTTACCTGATAGATTCCAAGTGGGCAGGACGTAATCTTACTATTAAGACCGATGAACAACTCAAGGCTATGCTTGAAGTTGAAGAAACAAGATATCGCGAGACTGACACATTTGAAAGTCATTACAAATACAGGTGATAACTTGTCCAATTGGGTTAATGTCTGCAAATCAAATCAACTAAAAAAAGGAGAAATGTTTGACTTTGATTACGAAGATAAAAAAATTCTAGTTGCAAATCTTGATGGAAAAATATATGCATCAGACAGAACTTGTACTCATGCAGATGCAGACCTCTCAACTGGAATACTAACAGAAGAGGGTGTCACATGCCCATTGCACTTGTCTACATTTAATCTAAAGACTGGTGTCCCAGAAAATCTTCCAGCTGAAATACCACTCAAAATATACAATGTTAAAATAGAACAAAACGAGATCTACATTGAGGTAAACTAAATTGCAAACAAGTTTCATAAACATAGAAGATATCAGAAATGACTTTCCAATTCTGAAACGTAAAGTACACAAAGACAAGCCTCTTGTTTACCTTGACAATGCAGCTACTACTCAAAAGCCAATTCAGGTGATTGAGGCAATTAGCAATTATTACATGAATTACAATTCTAATATTCACAGAGCAGTCCATGAGCTTGCTGAAGAGGCAACACTTGCATATGAAAGCACAAGAGACAAGATAGCCAAATTCATCAATGCAAAAAATCGTGAAGAGATTGTCTTTGTGAGAGGTACCACTGAGGCAATCAACCTTGTTGCATATGCATGGGGACGACAAAACATCAACAAGGACGATATCGTAGTAACTACAGAATACGAGCATCATAGTAACATAGTTCCATGGCAACTTGTTGCAAAAGAAAAAGGTGCAAAACTAGAATACATTGGAGTAGATGACAACGGGGAACTAATCCTTGATCACCTGGATAACTATCTCAAGACAGGAAAAGTAAAGCTTGTAACATTTAGCCAAATGTCAAATGTACTTGGAACAATAACTAATTCTGAAGAGATCATAAAAAGATGCAAGGCACACGGAGTACGAGTGCTAGTTGATGGAGCACAATCTGTTCCACATATCAAAGTGGACTTGCAAAAACTTGATTGTGACTTTTTTGCCTTTTCTGCACACAAGATGCTAGGTCCTACCGGAGTTGGAGTCTTGTGGGCAAGAAAAGAATTACTTCAGGAAATGGTCCCATTCAATGGTGGAGGAGACATGATACGAGAAGTCCACAAGTATGAAACTACATGGAATGACTTGCCATACAAGTTCGAGGCAGGAACTCCAAACATTGCTGATGTAATTGGATTTGCTGCAGCCCTTGATTATCTTGATAAGATAGGAATGGACAAGGTGCGAGAACATGAAATGGAATTGACAAAATATGCACTAGACAAACTCTCTCAAATGAAGGGAATCGTACTATATGGTCCAAATGATGTAACAAAAAGAGGCGGTGTAATATCTTTCAATTTGGGAGACATTCATCCACATGATCTTGCTACTATAATTGACGAGGATGGAATTGCTATTCGTTCTGGCCATCACTGNACAAAAAGAGGCGGTGTAATATCTTTCAATTTGGGAGATATCCATCCACATGATCTTGCAACTATTATTGACGAGGATGGAATTGCTATTCGCTCTGGACATCATTGTGCACAAGTATTGATGGAAAGACTAGATGTATCTGCAACATCCCGCGCAAGCTTTTATATCTATAATACAAAAGAGGAGGTAGATGTTTTTATCAGGTCTCTTAACCGAGCAAAGGAGCTGTTCAAGCTATGAGTAGTGCTGATATTTACCGAGAAATTATTCTTGATTACTATAGAAATCCACGAAACTATGGAAAGATACCCGAGCCTGATATTGCACAACGAGACAGTAATCCATTATGTGGCGATGAGCTTGAGATGCACATTAACATAAAAGATGACAAGGTCTCAGACGTAAAATTTACAGGAAAAGGATGTGCAATAAGCCAAGCAAGTGCATCACTTTTGACAGAGCTTATCATGGGAAAAGATTTTGAGTATGTCAAAAAACTTACAAAAGAAGATATTCTTGACAACCTAGGATTGCATGACCTTGGCCCTGCCAGGATAAAGTGCGCCTTGTTATCATTGAAGGTTCTAAAGTCTGGTCTCTACTCTTATCTTGTAGATAAAATAAAAGATACTGCTTCTGCAGACAAGATAAAAGAAGAAGCTTCAGGTCTTTACTAAATTGTCCACCTCAAATGTGGTGATACCCCTTCAGATTAGAAAGATCATCTTTGAAAAGTTCAACGATACCAATCTGAGATTTACAAACGACGAAATCTTTGAGGTGCTCAAAAGCAATGGCCTTGACAGTGCTGTAACAATAGATGACGTGGAACAATACTTTAACCAATTACGTGATGGTGGACTAATCCGACAAATCGCACAAAACTTTACCACAAACTATTACAAACTATTTGATGTGGTAGAAAAAATGAAATGCAATTCTTGCAGCCAAGAAGTTTATCTTGGAAAAATGGAGTCTAGGGTATGCCCAAACTCCGCGTGCAAGGCCTCTATTTAGAACGATATCTAGTGGCAGCTTCTTCCAATGCCTGAATCATTGGTAATTTTACGCCTGTAAGATACAGCACCAATGCTCCTCCTGCAGTGCTGATGTGGTTTATCTTCTCGGCAAGGCCATATCTTTTCAATGCAGCAGTGAGATGTCCACCACTTACAATTGTGGTTGCAAACGAGCTTGCCACTCCTTTGAGAAGCGATTCTGTTCCAAACTTGAAATTCTCGTTTTCAAAAAATCCTGCAGGACCGCTCATGAATACTGTTCCAGCACTCTGGATTGATTTTAGGTAATATTCTACTGATTTTGGTCCCAGATCAAATATCTGGTCGCCTTTTACAAGTTCTCGAACATCCATCTCTTCTCTTTTTCCGTTTCTTTCCACTGCGATATCTACTGGAACTGAAAACACATCTGGATATTCACCAATCAAGGCATGTGCCTTTGCTACTACTTCTTCTTCTCTTTTGATTCCAAGTGGGAACTTGATTCTTCCCTGTGCCCTCAAAAAGACATTGGCAATTACACCTGTAAGCAAAACTTGATCTGCCCTGCCGTTTTGAATCAATTCCTTTATTGCTTCAAGCCTATCGACTACCTTGGAGCCTCCAAGTACAAGTACATGCGGTCCCTTGGCAACAGTCATTATTTCATCAAGTTTTCTGACTTCGCGCTCTACCAGTCTTCCAGCACATGATGGAAGAACATGTGCAAATCCAATAATTGATGGGTGTGATCTGTGTGAGCTTGGAAATGAATCAAGAACACAAATGTCAAATAACTTTGAAAGTCTTTTTACCATTATTGTTTTAGATGCATCAGAGGCTGAAAA
>NZ_RCMC01000288.1 GCF_011319475.1 Candidatus Nitrosotalea sp. FS | reverse complement strand
TTGAGAGTTTGCAACATATTTGCTTGAAATTACTAGAACATCTCCATTTTGAGGACTGATTCCAGCGTTTTCCAGATCTGTTACAAGACTTGCAAACAAGTCAAACGGTTCTTTCTTTAATGTTGATTTTACAGGTAATACTGTAAGGGACATGTGCCTGTTTTTAGATGACAATCACTATTTAGGGTTCTGCAAACATTTTAATTTCTTTCAAGTTGATCTTCGATATTGAACATTACTGAAAAGATCCTAGCCCGTGCTTCTGGAAAGAAAGAAGTTGTACCAGGGGATGTAGTCTTTGTTAATGTGGACAAGGTAATGGTCCACGATGTATCAGGACCTGGAGTCTTGGCAGTATTTGAAAAACTACGAAAGAAAGGCATGGTTATTGACAAGGTATGGAATCCAGACAAGGTGTGGGTTGCAGAAGACCACTTTGTACCTGCAGCAGACAAGATATCTGCACAAAATATTGTATCACTAACAAATTTCACAAAGCAATTTGGAATCAAAAAACATTTCAAGTATGGAATGGGTCAATACGGCATTTGCCATACATTATCTCATGAGGAGGCAATGGTGCTTCCAGGTGAAGTGTATGTTGGAGGCGACTCCCACACAAATACCACTGGTGCACTAGGTGCATTTGCAGCAGGTCTTGGACATACTGATGTTGCATATGTCTTGTTGAATGGAAAAATATGGTTCAAGGTTCCAGAAACATTATTTTTCAAACTCAATGGCAAGCTTCCAGATCATGTGATGGCAAAAGACTTGATACTAAAAATAATTGGCGACATTGGAACTGATGGTGCTGCATACAAGACCATGCAGTTTGGCGGTACAGGCGTATCAGAAATGTCTGTTGAAAGCAGATTGACATTAACAAACATGACAACAGAAGCTGGTGCCAAAAGTGGCATAGTAGAACCTGATCAAAAAATTCGGGAATATCTTGCAGCTCGAGGTGCCACTAAATATGATGAGGTTNAGTAGAGCCTGATCAAAAAATTCGTGAATATCTTGCAGCTAGAGGTGTTACTACATATGATGAAGTCCATGGCGATTCCGATGCACAATATGAAAAAATTTACGAGTATGAAGGTTCAGAAATGGAACCTATTGTGGCAAAACCATTCTCACCTGAAAATACTGTTGTTGCACGTGACTTGTCTTCAGTTGAACTTGACAAGGCATACATTGGTTCCTGTACTGGTGCCAAGCTAGAAGACTTGCAAGCAGCAGCAAAAATTCTCAAAGGAAGAACCGTAAAGATAAGAACTGAGATCTTACCTGCAGCAATGTCGATATTTAGAAAAGCAATGGATGGGGGATTGTTGAAAATTTTCATGGATGCTGGAGTAGTTGTAGGACCACCTACATGTGGTGCATGCTGTGGAGCACACATGGGTGTATTGGCAAAAGATGAAATCTGTATCAGTACCACAAATAGGAACTTTCCAGGAAGAATGGGACATATAGAGTCACAAACATATCTTGCATCACCACTTGTTGCAGCAGCATCTGCTGTAACCGGAAAAATTACAGACCCGAGGGACTTGAAATGAAAGGCTCTGTAATAAAATACGAACGTGATAATATCGATACAGATGTAATCTTGCCAGGACCGTATCTGAAGATTCATGATTATGCAGAGCTTGCAACACATGCGATGGAGGNAGGACTTTCACAAGCGAGTCAAACCAGGTGACTTTATAGTTGCAGGAAAAAACTTTGGATGTGGCTCTTCCAGAGAACACGCACCAATAGCATTATCCTATTCTGGAATAAAGGCGGTATTGGCACTGTCCTTTGCAAGGATATTTTATAGAAACGCAGTAGATGGAGCGTTCTTACTACCGATTGAGATTGATGAAAGTGCATACAAGGACATCTCTGACAGTGACTCGCTTGAAGTAAACATTGCTGCAAACGAAATAAAGAACTTGACAAAGAACAAGGTCTACAAAATGAAGCCTTTCCCAGAACTAATTGGCAAAATAATTGAAGCGGGCGGTCTGTTCAATTACAAGCCATAGCTTTTGGATCTTATACNTTCCCAGAACTAATTGGCAAAATAATTGAAGCAGGCGGTCTGTTCAATTACAAGCCCTAGTTTGGGTCTTATACTATTATATCTCCGATCCTGACTATGGTAATCTAAATGTCAAAGACTTTGTTTGAGAAAATCTGGGATTCTCATATTGTAACAGAAGAAAACGGCAGGTCGCTACTCTATGTTGATAGACATCTTATCCATGAAGTTACATCTCCACAAGCCTTTGACGGTTTACGACTAAATGGTAGAAAAGTCAGACGAACTGATCTTACATTTGCAACAATGGACCATAACGTACCAACCAGTGACAGGTCATTACCAATCATAGACCAAACATCATCAACGCAAATCAAGGCACTTGAAAAAAATTGTAAAGAATTTGGGATCACTCTGTTTGATATCAACAGTCCAAATCAGGGTATCGTACATGTAATAGGCCCTGAACTAGGAATCACACTTCCTGGAACAACTATTGTTTGTGGTGACAGTCATACCTCTACACATGGAGCATTTGGTTCGCTTGCCTTTGGAATAGGCACAAGTGATGTAGAACATGTCTTGGCAACTCAATGCATCATGATGGAAAAACCAAAAACTTTTGAAATCAATATCAAGGGAAAGAGGAAAAATCCTCATGCCGTAACTGCAAAAGACATCATTCTATCCATTATCAAAAAAATTGGTACTGCTGGAGGAACAGGAACTGTAATTGAATATCGTGGAGATACAATATCTGAATTAACCATGGAACAAAGAATGACCATATGTAACATGTCAATTGAGGCAGGAGCACGAGCTGGATTGATTGCCCCTGATGAGAAAACATTCCAATATCTTCGTGGAAAAAAATATGCACCGAAAATTATGATGAATATGTAAATCTCTGGCGCGAAAATCTAAAAACAGATAGCGGCGCACAGTTTGACAAATCTTTTACGTTTAGTGCAGAAAACATTGCGCCACAGGTATCCTGGGGGACAAATCCTGCCATGACAACTGATGTTACAGATATTGTTCCATTTCCAGAAGAATATGGAAAAGGAAATCCTGAGGAAGAAAAGGGCGCCACAAAGGCATTACAGTACATGGACCTCAAACCAGGTACTGCAATTACTGATATCGTAATTGATAGCGTCTTCATTGGCTCCTGTACAAATTCTAGATTAGAAGACTTGACTGAAGCTGCAAAAGTTGTAAAAGGGAAAAAAGTCTCAGCTAAAGTGAGGGCAATGGTTGTTCCTGGCTCANCAGAAGAATATGGAAAAGGAAATCCTGAGGAAGAAAAGGGAGCTACCAAGGCATTACAGTACATGGGCCTCAAACCAGGTACTGCGATTACAGATATCGTAATTGATAGAGTGTTCATTGGCTCATGTACAAATTCTAGGTTAGAAGACTTGACAGAGGCTGCCAAAGTTGTAAAGGGCAAAAAGGTCTCAGCCAAAGTGAGAGCAATGGTTGTTCCTGGCTCTCAACTTGTAAAGAAAAATGCCGAAGAATTAGGCCTTGATAAAATATTCAAGGATGCTGGATTTGAGTGGCGAGAATCCGGATGCAGCATGTGTCTTGGCATGAATCCTGACATCTTGGCATCAGGAGAAAGATGCGCAAGTACATCAAACAGAAACTTTGAGGGAAGACAAGGTACTGGGGGACGCACACATCTTGTAAGCCCTGTCATGGCAGCAGCAGCTGCAATACATGGACATTTTGTAGATGTAAGAGAATTGGATTTGAATTAGGATGCAGCCATTTAAGAAAATAAAAAGCATAGCAACTCCACTTGACAAGGTAAATGTTGACACTGATCAGATAGTGCCAAAACAATTTCTAAAACTAATCCAAAGAACTGGTTTTGGTCAATACTTGTTTTATGACTGGAGATATGAACAAGGAGGCATTCCAAGAAAAGATTTTGTACTAAATGATCCTGCATACCAAAATTCCAGGATCTTGCTTGCAAGAGATAACTTTGGGTGTGGCTCCAGCAGAGAACATGCAGTATGGGCACTTGATGACTATGGTTTTAGGGTGATAATCTCTACTTCATTTGCAGACATATTCTACAACAACTGTTTCAAAAATGGCATCTTGCCAATACGTGTACCAGATGATGTATTAGAAAAATTATTCTCAATCAAGTCTGAAATTGAGGTAGATCTTGAAACTCAATCAATCAAGGCAGACGGTATCTCAATTTCATTTCAGATAGAACCACACTGGAAAAAGATCTTGCTTGAGGGACTAGATGATATTGCAATGACCTTATTGCATGAAGGCCAGATTGCAAAATATGAGAGATCTCACAAAGATCTAATCTAGTTTCTTTATTATTGAATTGACCAATTCTTTGTTTCTCTCAACACGCGTAGGAGAATCAATGTCTAACCACTGGGTTTTTCCAATGTCATATGCTGCAATGTTTCCTTTCTTGGATAATGGTTGTAAAATATCATAAGACAAATTCAGATTCTTTTTTACCTGTCTCTTGGTCTTGATGGTGCCAATTATTTTGGAATTTATGATGTATATCCCAAGACATTCTGCCATCTGTAGCTCAATTGTTGGTTTTTCTTTGAATTCGCGAATGATCCCGTCTTTTACTATTGCAAATCCTGTTTCTTCTTTTCTGTATCTTCGTACTGCAATTGTTGCATATGTCTTGGAATCCTTGTGGTACTGGTACATCTTGTTNACTCTGCCATCTGAAGCTCAATTGTTGGTTTTTCTTTGAACTCTAAAATGATTCCATCTTTTACTACAGCAAATCCTGTCTCTTCTTTTCTGTATCTTCGTACTGCTATTGTTGCATATGTCTTGGAATCCTTGTGGTACTGGTACATCTTGTTTATGTCTACTGGACACAAGTTATCTACAAACCACAACAAGAATTCTTTGCTTTTTCCAAGCGATGATTTTAGGTGGACAAGATCTCCACCAGTTCCACTCTGTGAGTCCTGGACAAATTTTATTTTCTTTTTAAAAGAAACATGGTTTTCAAAATATTTCTCAATCTGTTTTCCCATGCCTGAAAAATCGCCTAGTATGATTATTTCATCAATTATACTAGACTTGGCAAGATATTTGGCAATGTAATAAACAAGTGGCCGTCCCTGCACTGGAATCATGGCTTTTGGAATATAATCTGTAAATGGTCTTCCCCGCGTCCCACGGCCTCCTGCCAGGATTACGGCTTTCAATGCTATCTATACGACTTCTGTTTTCTTCTTCTAGCACCAGGACCGCCAAATTTCTTTGGTTCCTTTCTTCTGTCGTCTCCGCTTAGAAGGTGCTTGTCATAGTCGGTTAATCGTTTTCTTAGGTCTTCTCTTATTGTTCTTGTGAGTGGATGATCTTTTGGTTCCTTTCTGGTTTTTGTCCAACCTGTCATGGCTCTTGACATTGCAATTGCACTTGCATAAGACTGTCCGACAAAACCTCCGCCTCTTACCTTGACTGAAAGATCAATCTTGTTTCTTACCTCTCCTGCAATTTCTAGAGGTCCTAGCATAATTTCTCGTGCTACTTCTTGTTGAACCATCTCTACTGGAATATTGTTAATTCTTACACGACCTACTCCTTTTGTAATGAATGCATGTGCGCGTGCAGTTTTTCTAGATGCATAATAACTTTCTAGCTTTACCATTACTCGTTCCACCCAACCATTTTACCTAATTCTCCCAAAGTTGTGTAATAAGGAGAAGGTCTTCTAATTTTAGCATCATCGAACTGTGTTGTTTTCTTTGATCGTAATTCATTTGGTACTCCGAGATATGCTCTTAATCTTTTCAAAGCTGTTTGTCCTGATGGTTTGTTCTTTGGTAACATTCCTCGTACCATTCTGCTTATCATGGTGTCTGGTCTACGTGGGTGGAATGGACCAAATTTAGGATTGTTAATACTTGCAATCTCCAAGAACTTTCTGTATTCTTCTATGATTAATTTTCTATCTCCTGAAAGCATAATGTTTTCAGAATTTACAATTGATACTCTGTTTCCTTTTATGAGTAATTTTGCAACATGAGAACAAAGTCTGCCTGCTATCATGTTTGTTCCGTCTACTATGATCGTCTGTGGTGCAGTAGTCTTCTTTTCTGATGCTTTTACTTCGGTAACTTGTTTAACCAATTATTTTCACTCCTTTTCCTGTTGGATGGTTCTTGATGATTTGAGCGATATGTCTAATATTTTTCCGCCTGATGCTGTGATTTTTTTTGCACCAGTAGTTGACATTGAAAATGAACATATTGTTATTTTGTGTGAGAGACTTCCTGTTCCTAGGACTTTGCCTGGTACGACCACGACATCATTGTCTGCAACAAATTTGTCAAGCTGTCCCAAGNAAAGTCTGCCTGCTATCATGTTTGTTCCGTCTACTATGATTGTCTGTGATGCTGGATTCTTCTTTTCTTCTGCTTTTACTTCGGTAACTTGTTTAACCAATTATTTTCACTCCTTTTCCTGTTGGATGGTTCTTGATGATTTGAGCGATATCTAATATTTTTCCACCTGACGCTGTTATTTTCTTTGCACCAGTAGTTGACATTGAAAATGAGCATACTGTTATTTTGTGTGAGAGACTTCCAGTTCCTAGGATTTTGCCTGGTACAATGACAACGTCATTGTCTGCAACAAACTTGTCAAGCTGTCCCAAATTTATTGTTCTTTTTGCTCTAGTTGGTTTTAAGGCCTGATCTGCTAATCTTTCCCATATTGGGGCATTGTTCTTCTTTGAAGCACCACGTAAGGTCTTTACCATTTGAATAACAATCTGATTAGTCATGTGTAATAATGCCCAATTTTACCCAAATATAATATATGCTTCAACCAAGCGTGGCTACATTCTTTTGGAATTCGCCTAATCTTTTTTCAAGTTCTTCAATAGATGCACGCAGAACTTCTTTTGGAGTAAGACTGCCTGTAGTCTCTATGGTCAAAACATGTTCTTCAGGGTTATTTGTAGAAGTAAGAGCTGAAACTGTAGCAGAGTTCCACTTGGCATGATCGTTGCCTCTGCCTAGTCTTGCATAAGCCTCCACTTTTAATTTCTGGTTTGGAGCAAGTGCGACAATTGGAATGTTAGGACTGACTGGTTTTACAACTTCATCTTCTGAACTAATCTCTGATGAAGTAATGGTTCGNTTAGGACTGACTGGTTTTACAACCTCATCCTCTGAACTAACTTCTGATGAAGTAATGGTTCTAGTCGTATCTGAATTACCTGAATCTAGCATGAGTAATACTCTGCATCTGCTGCAGCCAAGTTCACTGTGACAGTCACATGCAGATGGTTCCACAAATCTTTCAAGATCTGTTCTAAGTGGCATCATTGCAAGTCTGTGGGCTACACCTTCATCAGGCAAAACTGAAGAATTTTCAATAATTACGACATCATCAACTGCAAATGTAGGAATTCCAGCCAGGCAAATTCGTCTTAGTGCGTTGGCGTATTGTACAGGTATTCCTTTTAATTTGACAATCATACTGTTACCACTTTCCTGAACAATCTCTAAAGAAGTCAAATCTTACGAAAAAGGACTAAAATTCCAAATAAAAATCTAGCGAGTTTTTCTTTATAGATAAATACTGAGCATGATTACCTCAATTATGGATACTAAGGTGACCGTTGTCAGATTCTCAGTAGAAGGCGAAAAATTCGAGATATTGGTCAAGCCGGATCCTGCATTAGAGTTCAAGTTGGGCAAGCGCAAGGACATATCAGGTGTCTTGATCTCAGAGGAGATTTACTCTGATTCCAACAAGGGCACCCGAGCATCTACTGAGAAACTCATGAAGGCATTCAAAACCACTGATTCAACTGCAGTTGCTACTATCATGCTTCAGAAAGGAGATCTGAATCTCACAACAGATCAGAGAAGAAAAATGATATCTGAAAAACGCAAGCAGATAGTGGACTTTATCGCTAAAACATATGTTGATCCACGATCACATCTTCCACATCCTCCACTTCGAATAGAACAAGCCATGGATGATGCAAGAGTGTCAGTTGATCCTTTCAGAAATACTGATGAACAGATAAAAGAAATAATTGAGCAGCTTCGTTCCATCATTCCGCTAAAATCTGAAAACATGCTTCTTGAAATTTTAGTGCCGGCACAATTTGCAGCTCAATCTTATTCTGTCTTAAAGTCATTTGGCACTTTGAAAAAAGAAGAATGGCAATCAAATGGTGCACTCAAAGTAATACTAGATATACCGGCGGCGGCAAGGGCAAATGTAATGGATAGGTTAGGTTCTGTAACAAAAGGTACTGCTTCTATTGAGGTTGCGAAATGATGGATGTAAAAAGAAGATATGTTATTCCGGGAGATATAATAGCCACTGGACCATTGAGGCCTGAACAAAATGTATACCAAGATGGAGACAGGATGATCTCAACATGTGTTGGAATATCGGAGATCTTTGAAAATTCAGTTAAAGTAATTCCTCTCACTGGTGGATACATGCCAAAGACAAATGATCTGGTCATTGGCAAAGTGATTGGAACTTCGCCACTCTCTTGGGAGTTTGATATTAATTCGTGTTTTGTCGGATTCTTGCCTGCACAAGATGTTTTTGGCAGGGACTATTCTCCTACAAAAGATGAACTAAGACAAAGACTAGATATCGGTGATCTTGTTGCAACAAGAATTGCTAATTTTGATAGATCAAGAGATCCTCTTCTTACAGTTCAAGACAGAGATCTTGGTAAAATTGAATCAGGTGAACTAGTGGAGATCTCTCCAAGCAAAGTACCTAGATTGATAGGTAAACGCGGTTCTATGATCCAAACAATAGAAATGGCTACTAAAGCAATTATTACAATTGGTCAAAACGGATGGATAGTAATATCATGCGACGATTCCGAGGGATTATTAAAGGCAGTAGAAGCAGTGAAAATGATTGATGCCCTTGCGCATACGCCGAATTTGACTGAAAGAGTCAAATCTATGCTTGGGGTACCAGATGGTGAAAACAATGACACAATTAATGACTGAAGATGGAATTAGATGTGATGGACGGAGATTAGACGAGCTTAGAAATATCTCTATCAAAGTTGGAGTATTAAAAAATGCAGACGGTTCTGCATATATTGAATTTGGAAAGAACAAGATCTTGGCAGGTGTTTTCGGTCCTAGAGATGTTCACCCAAAACACATGGCAAATCCCGATTCTGGAATTTTGCGATGCAGATACCACATGTCGCCTTTCTCTGTTACTGAAAGAAAGAATCCTGCTCCATCAAGAAGAGAAATTGAAATCTCCAAAGTTATCAAAGAGGCTCTACAACCAGCTGTAATACTAAAAGACTATCCACGTACTGTAATCGATGTATTCATTGAGGTTCTTCAGGCAGATGGTGGCTCACGATGTGCAGCACTTGATGCCGCAGCAGTTGCTCTTGCAGATGCAGGTATTCCAATGCGTGACTTGGTATCTGCTTGTGCAGCAGGCAAAGTCGCAGACAGGATAGTGCTTGATGTTAACAATGAAGAAGACCAAGAAGGCCAAGCAGACATGCCAGTTGCATTGATGCCAAACATTGGTAAAGTTACACTTTTACAGCTTGACGGTATGCTAAAACCAGAAGAATTCAAAACCTGTATGCAAACTGCTCTGGTGGGTTGCAAACGAGTCTATGAAGTACAAAGAAAAGCATTAATGGAAAAATATTTCCAAAACGGTGAGCAATAAAATTGAATTCTCAAATTCTAGATCAACTAAAGCGAGATAAAATCCTCGATCTCCTAAAAACAGGAAAAAGAATCGATGGAAGAACACTTGATGAACAGAGACCACTAGTCATTGAAACAGGAGTTATCCCAAAGGCAAACGGTTCTGCCAGAGTAAAATTGGGAAATACTGAAATCATAACCGGAGTTAAGATACAACCAGATAAACCATTTCCAGATCTTGGAGACAAGGGAATTCTCATCTGCACTGCAGAAATTTTGCCATTGGCAGATCCAAATGCAGAGCCTGGTCCACCAAATGAGGAAGTAATCGAACTTGCAAGAGTTGTTGATAGAGGAATAAGAGAGACTGAAATGATTGATTTGCATCAACTTGTTCTAATCGAGGACAAGTCTGTCATTGGCATGTTCATTGATAGCAGTGTGATTGATTCTGGCGGAAATCTTTTTGATGCATGCTCTTATGCATCTGTAGCTGGAATACTTTCTTGTACTGTTCCAAAATGGGAAATAAAAGATGATGCACCTGTACTTGTAGAGGGAGTAACATCAAAACCCCCGATTAAGACACTGCCTGTATCTGTTACCATGGCAAGAATTGGTGACTATATCATAGTTGATCCAACAAAAGATGAAGAGTCTTGCATGGATGCAAGAATTACAATTACAACAAATAGTGATGGTAACATTTGTGCTGTACAAAAGGGCGGAAGCGATGGATTTACTGCTGAACAACTCTTACAGTGTTCTGAAACAGCACTTGCTGTAGGAAGAAAAATAAGGAAGCAGTTTGAGCAGTTGATGTAAGAATGGCAAAGAGCAAGACAGCATCACTCAAAGGACTAGGTCAGAAATATGGTCTCAAACCAAGAAAAAAATACACCTCAGTCCACCGACAACTAAAGGCACAAAGAAAATGTCCACAATGCGGCTCTGAAAGATTTGGAAGAGAAGCAGTAGGAATTTGGGCTTGTAAGAAATGTAACTTTAAGGTTGCAGGCTTGGCATACGATGTCAAACTATAATGCCAAGATAGAAATTTCTGCCGGAAAAAAAACAAAATCAATTTTTGATTCAATTGAGATTGACAACAAATTTTACGATGAAAACCCGACAAAGACAAATTTTTCTCTTGATAAAAAAATCACAATCAAGATTGAGGCGCAAGAAATTCAACACCTGCGTGCCAATCTAAATTCCACCCTGAGACTTGTCCAAGCAAGTAACGATTCCATCGAATCGGTAAACATATAAGCAAAATTCCAAGTCAGAGATTCATGTCTGCAGGCGAACAACAACTTCCTCCGTGGTTACAAGAACAGGTAGGAAGATTGCAACAATTACAGCAAAACCTCCAGTCTATCATGATGCAAAAACAACATCTTGAATCAGAACATCTAGAGACTGAACGAGCACTTGAAGTCCTGCAAAAGGCAAACGATGATGACACTGTATACAAAACTGCAGGCTCTATCCTTGTAAAATCTACAAAAGCTACGCTAGTATCCGAANGGAAAATCTAAAGGAAGCAGAAGCAAAGATCCGTGAAATGCTACGAGGATCTGGAGCTCCGCCGGGACAACCAAAGACAGATACTCCTAAATAAAATATTTACAGAAACATAGCTGTTTAATGAAAATTGACGATCTCCGAATGGTAATTGACGAAAGGGAGCGAAAAAGTGGAATCCCTGATCTGTTAAAACAAATTGGAGTCAAAGTGGAGATGATGAATCTGCCTGTAGGAGATTATATTGTTGCACCTGAAACCATTGTGGAAAGAAAAAGCGTTAGTGATTTTATCTCATCAGTCTTTGATGGGAGACTGTTTGATCAATGCAATCGACTCAAGGAACACTTTGAGCACCCATGTATCATAATAGAGGGAAATGTTGACGAGATTGATACCATTACGGAAAATCCTCTGGTATTTTATGGAGCCATGTCTTCTGTGGTATTGGATTTTAAAATACCAGTAATCCCAACTCCTACTGCATCTCACACTGCCAAATTGTTGGTATCCATGTGTGCAAGACAGGGGACAGTAAAGGGGCCATTTCTTAAAAAAATACGAAAGTCTGGTGACTTGAAACAACAGCAACTATCAATTTTATGCAGCCTGCCAGGTGTTGGAGAAAAACTTGCTACACGAATGCTGGAAAAATTTGGCTCTACAAGTAACTCTTTGAATGCATCATACGTTGAATTGTCGAAAATAAATGGAATGGGAGAGGCCCGCGCCCAAAAGATACGCAAAATACTTGATGCTTCAAATAAAAATGCAAAAAAGATTGATCAAAAAACATTGCACGATGTATGATGTTTCAAATGTGTTTGACAGACTTTGATTGAATGATTACTAGTTTCACATCATGGTTGTAAGTATTAGGAGAACTAAGCTAACTGATTAGTTCCCCCAGTGAGTCCTGCGTAGATTCAAAATCTACGCTAAAAACTAGAAGAATACTACACCAGTTTTTTAAAGCATACATGTCCAGTACGTCTAGATAATGAAAATCATACTTCTTTCAGTAATTGTAATTCTTGCTGCTAGTCTTACTATTGGCAATGCAGTATTTGCTGATAACGATTCTACTCTACATCTTAATGTTACAACTGACTATGGTGGTAAGGGAATTATGGTAAACTCTAATCAAACCATGTCACCATTTTTGCCCTCACCGCCTTTGGGAATGTATCCTTATACTTCAAAAATTTTCTCAGTATTTCAAATAGATCCAGAAACCATTCACCCTAATGATACATCTGCAATACATATCTTAGTCACAAACAATGCAAATTTTACATTATATGATGTAGGTTTGGGAGAATCACTCAATGATTCCAAGTCTATGTTGCTTTCTAATATTCACAAAATCGACATTCTGAATCCAAATCAGACAAAGACAATTTTTGGAACACTTCATGTTTCTTTAGATGTTAAGCCAACAGACTATTACGACATTTGGTGGACTGTTATTGCCAAAAACCAAACCGGAAATATGATGGAATCCATGCAATTTCATAGGAATCTTCCAGTAGCACAAAATTTGCCACAATATTATACTGGTCCTGTGGTTATCACATTGGAGTCACCATTAAAACAATTCAAGTCAGGAACTGCAGCTAAAGACATAACATGTAACGACGACCTCCAGTTAATTTTCAAGACTGAAGGCAATTTTCCAGCTTGTGTAAAAACTCCTACTGCATTTCATCTCTCAAATCTGGGATGGGGCTATCTTCCAAGTCCTTTTATAATGAAAGCAGACCTCTTGAATAGTACTATTTCTGGAGGAAAAATAAAAGAACTCCAGTATGATCTTCAATCTAGAAGCATTATAATAAAAATTCAAACTACAAGTGATGGATCTCTTATGATAACAATTCCAAAATTTATGACTGATCTTAACCCATCTGATAAACCATTCAAAGACTTTCATACCGTTTTAGCTGATGGCATGGAGGAAAATG
>NZ_RCMC01000275.1 GCF_011319475.1 Candidatus Nitrosotalea sp. FS | reverse complement strand
AGAAGGAAAAAGAAGACACGAAGTTCCAATGACTCATGGCTTTAGGAGATATTGGGACAAGGTGATGATGGAGACCACAAAGAAGAGGGATACACTATCAGCACTTGTGATAAAGGAGCGCCTTATGGGCCATGACGGACTGGTGGGAACCGACAAGAACTATTACTGGACAGATATCCTGGACATGGTCCCAGATTATCTACAGGCTATGCCACACCTGATGATAAGCGAGGAGAATAGGCTTGCCCAAAAGCTTGAAGCTGAAAAGCTAGAAAGACAGAGGTTAGAGCAGACAAACCGGGAAAAAGATATTGCACTGGAGAAACTTGGCGAACTTGAGGCAAAGGTCCGGCGCATGGAAAGATACCAAATTAATACTCAAGACTAACGCGTTTATCCAGTAGTCTAGTTTTGTTGTTTGCTTTTGTATATAGTAGGAACAAGCCTGACAGATCTTTTTATCTCATCCATATTCATTAAAATGGAAATATCTGAAGGATCTAACAAATTTTTATCAAAAAATAATATCAAACCAGGATTTCGTGAAATTATTTGATCATAAATCAATGTTAAACGAAGAGTCTTTTATAGAAGTTTGCTGCTGAAAATTATTAGGTTTTGCATATGACAATAATGTATTTTAGAAAACATAGATCGCTGGGGGAATTTTTTGATTACTAGATTTTTTCCCTGCGCGCCAGCAGGTGATGGCCCATTTAGTCTTCTTCTCTTAGGCCAAGGATTCGAAGATGCTGAATTTTACTCCATTGTTGCAAAGGTTTGGAACGAAATAACTATTTTGCCATCATTTAATCAATTTAAGTTAGATGGACGTTATAGAATTGCGGTTTATTTTGATTCTTGTTTAACAAATGATTTTAAATTGCAACAGCAAAACAATGTAATTTCAGTAGATCCATCAGACTCACATCTGCTTTCTGATTACCTGAAAAATGCTATCATGCCAGATATTGATAAGACTCCCCTTTCGATTTGGGGAGAGAATTATTATGGACCTGTAGGAAGTTTGATTGCGATAATAAAGAAGGGGAATTCAGCTGGTGAGCTCTATCAAATAGATTATTCAGATACTTATCCCATACCATTCGTTGCGGTAATAGCTACTGGAGATTATTGGACCAAGGTAATAATTCGTGCCATAGGTGAACGAGAAGGTTGTTTAGCTAATGAATATGATTTACCAGGACCTGATTATGAAAAGGATCCTAATGATGGTCTCTACTGGGATCAGTATTTCCCACCTAATCTGATATTCATAAATGATGCACAGAGAACGGATCTTGATAACGGTAAGAATCCGTTAGAGGTAATACCTCGTTTACCCTTCTCTTGGCCTGTAAATGCAGGCGCAAGTCTTAAATTTTATCGATACGGCAGTGCTGATCCAAATATACCTGGAATCAAATTAGTGGAAGGAGGTGATGGTTACAGAAAGAATGTTTTGCATTCTGATTTTGATTGTTTAATGCGGAGAATTCCAAACTCTACTCAATATCAGATTCAGGCAGATGTTGACTTTTGTAAAGTTTGTTCATATGTAATTTTTAAAGCCATCCGAGGTAATTCCCCTGAAACTCAGAAAAGAATAGGTCGTCGATTAATTGGAAATCAACGCCTCCTTTATGATGAATTGAATTGGAAGAATACTGCTGAAATAACTGTAGATGCATCACAATCATATTCTATTGACTCTCAAAAGTCTGGAAGTGTTCCTAAATGGCAGTGTTCATTTGACATAACGCCAGATTCTGGTCTTCGCATAACGAGTCTAAAGTTGAAAGACAGAACTAATATTAATCAGAATATTGTGGATCCTTTCGATTTCGTCGAAGAGATAGTAAAAGAAATTTCGTTTAAAGATCTTTATGTAAAATTTAAGGGTGAGTCGGATCCGACATCTCTGAATATCAGCGACGCTTTAAGCAATTCTGATAATCCTCCCATATTGGAACAATCTACTGTAGGCGGGCCTGCTTCCAATTATCAGATAGGACTAAAACTTACTTTGAGCTGGAGTATTCCTAAAAAGTGTAAAGTTGAGGTAGCAATGAGCCTTGTACTTCGAGATCAAAAGAATGACTTTGATCCAGGGGGTGCTGCAATAGCTTGCAAATTTTATCCACAGATGTCTATGCGTTATAAGCGAATAGCTTCTAGTAAGGATGCTTTACCAAGTGTTGAATGGCTGAAGGGAACGATTGTTATCAAACCTGATAATGTAATTCCTTCTAGTCATAGTACAGATCCAATGCTGGGTGACATGAAACAAATGGCAAATGATGCAGTACAAGTGGTTTTATTGACAGATTCAAACAGTAGTAAATGGGACAATGTCTGGTATTGGAATAGATTTACGGGTGCTTCTACCTTCGCTAAGGCTGCACCCACTTGGGGAATGTATGGAGCTGATTGGCAGGCGGGCCGAAAGTTAGCACGAGTGAGGAATGATCCGTCGTTGGTGGCTCCTGATCCTAAAAATGTAATTGGAGCAACTGCTCTTCGAGGATTTCAATTTGAGATGAGCCCAGTATTACCTCATTGGTCGTGGTTGTTTGATTATGGTGTGCCTGCAGTTTTAGGAAATAGACCGTCTTTTGTTGGAGTATATTGTAGGGGCGAACAAACAGTTGATACAAAGAATGATGGTGGACTGCCACGTCAAACGGTCTTTGTATGGCCATCTCCAACTGACCAGAACAATCCATCAAAAAACTACAAGATGATTGTACGTAAAGTATCTCGACAGGGTACTTTTGATAATGTACATGTAAGTGCTTTTCATGGTCTAGACTCACGAGGTTTTTACAAAACGCCAGCACCATTCTGTGCTGAGTTATGCCTTCATCTTCATTGGAGGTGGGGAATGAGTGCAGTGAGCCCTGTCGGTAATATCAAATCGTACTTCATGGGTTGGGGAAATGGTAAACTTGATCAGGGAGCTGCGACAACTATTGGTGCACCTTTGATTCCTCCAAATCAACACCTCGATGTAAAAGTAAGTAGGAGTATTGCTGGAAATGAGGCTGAAATTAATTACATAGTCACTGCATATAATCCAAGCTTTAATGAACAACAGGTATTTCTTGAGCAAGGAGTAGGATTTGCATTTTCATATGCTGGACTCTCAGATGAACAAGTAGCTTTATTGGTTATAGGTACAGAAGTAATAATTCCCGATGCTTCTGTGAATCCTTGGAAAGACCCTGCAAAAGATATAGTATCGAATTTACAGTCACTAGATGCTAGGGCTAAAGACATGAAAATCAGAATGTATTTTGACAAGATATACGATCAAATAAGATGGTATGATAATACAATAGATGATATACCGAAAGGCAATAATGTGCAACAAATACCCTCTATACTGGATCCATCCGACTCGAAAAATTTGCTGGCTCCACAAGAATTGGAGAATATGTAAATGTCAAACTATGATTTTATAATTAAAATCGCTAATTCTGTTCTTGACGCTCTGCAACCGCTTCAGATTGCCATAAGTGATCAAACCGCTGCGTCCTTCAATTCATTGCTTATCAAGTATGGCTGGCAACCCCCCTCCGATAAATCATATCTTGTTGCGATCGCCCCGATTCTTGATATTTCGACTAATGTTGAAAAAGCGATAACTGCCCTTGATTCTCTATTGACATCTAATGAAGTGTCGGCAGACGATTTGAAAACTGCACTAAATGCAGTTATCAAGGTCGTAGGAGACCTGCAAAATCTTTCCACAACCGTCCCACCAGCTGGACTACCATCGCCCTTCTCTCAAGATATATTTTGGAAGGCTTTCATTCCAGACCTAATTGATGATCTAATAGTCAATTACTTTGAAACTACTAATCCCACAGTATTTGCTTTGTTGTGTTTTCTTGGCATAATAGATGAAGAATCTTCTCCTGCAAATGGATTCGTTGGACGTATCGACTATACCAGAACAGCAATGAACTGGGATAGATTAATTTCGTTTTTCACAGATCCCGCCAATCTTATGAGGGAGGTATACGGTTGGAACAGTTCGCTAAATTATGATAAATTTCTAAGTCGATTAGAACGCATAATTTTAGCACTCGGTTGGCCTGCAGGCCGTAACAAAGCAAACAAATCGTTAATGTCTAATTACTATGATGATAGTAATCCAGTTGTTTCAACTCTTCGAGAATTGAATATTCCCTTACTTATTGAAGATTATTTGGATATTGGCCACGTAGAGTTTGGTCTAACAATAATGCCAATTCCTCCAAAGAACCAGAAAGATGCAGCACCAAGCGGTTTCCTAATCGGTCCTTACCTAGAGGGAAAGGTAACCGAGGAAATCCCACTAACAGGTTCCCTTGTGTTTAGGCTTAAAGGAGACCTAAAGAGTGATAGCCCAGTCGCAATTGAGATACGACCAGATAAGATTGGTGCAAGTTTAAGCACGAATCCCCTCACTTATGATCTAGGAGCAGAATTATTTGGCAAACCATCTTCTCCTTGGATCTTATTTGGAAGCGAAAACTCTCATAGGCTTGAACTTGCCGATTTGTTACTTGGTCTTTATCTTAAAGGTTCGGTAAGTGACCCTGAACTTCAGTTTGTTTTAAGCGCAACCAGAATGCGATTAGTTTTAGATTTTTCTGATAGTGATGGTTTTATCCAAAAGATTATCGGTACAGATCAGGAAACATTTGATTTTGGAGGTACCCTCACATGGTCCTCCAAAACTGGTTTGCATTTTAGCGGAAATGCCAGATTTCAATTTATAGTACCAATAAATAAAACGATCAGCATTTTTGAATTGGATTCTCTAAAACTTGCCATTGAACCTAGTGATAAAGGAATTGAACTTGACATTGGAGTGACTGGAGGTGTTGCATTAGGGCCAATAGAAGCAACTGTAGATAACATAGGAATCAAACTTTCTCTCGAGAAAGTTTCCGATATTAAATCAACTGGATTGTTAGGCGATCTCGATTTTGAATTTGGCTTTAAACCTCCAAATGGTTTAGGTCTATCAATTGATGCAGGTTCGGTAACTGGTGAGGGATACATTTCCTTTGATGAGGATAAGGGCGAGTATGCAGGATTTTTCGGACTATTAATCGATATTCCTATGCAAGATATTCAGGTAAGTGTATTTGGCTTACTTGACACAAAAATGCCAGATGGCTCACAAGAGTATTCGTTTCTTCTGATTGTAGATGCACAATTCCCGCCCATCCAGTTGGGTTTTGGTTTTACACTGGACGGCATCGGAGGACTAGGCGGTGTTAACAGGTCAATGTCAACCGATGCATTACGGGCTGGAATCAAAAATAAAACATTGGACGACATCCTATTTCCAGACCTTCCGGTTGCAGATCCTTCTCAAATGGTTAGTAACATATCGACTGTTTTTCCGATAGCCAAGGGTCGATACGTATTTGGACCAATGCTAGAGCTTGGATGGGGAGACATTGTCACAGCAGAAATAGGTATCGTACTAGAAGTTCCCGATCCAGTCCGTATCGCAATACTTGGCATCTTCAAGGTAATTTTACCACAACAAGATCCTGAGGCTGTTGTAAAAATACAGATAGACATAATTGGTATAATTGATTTCCAGCAAAAGAGCTTCTCACTGGATGGTGCTCTGTATGATTCCAGCATCGTCAAGTATCCTCTAACTGGGGACATGGCAATGCGTCTTAACTGGGGCAACAATCCAAACTTTGCAGTCTCAGTTGGAGGATTGAATCCTCGCTATCAACCTCCTCCAGGTTTTCCAACTCTGAAACGCTTGATGATAACGATGGGTGACTCAGATGCCGGTCTGAGCTTTAGCACCTATCTTGCAGTGACATCAAATTCTGTGCAACTTGGGGCTGATCTTGAGTTACATGCATCAGCCGCTGGTTTTACAGTTCATGGCTACTTGGGATTCGATGCACTCTTCATATTCAATCCCTTCTCATTTATTGTAGATGTCAGGGCAGGTCTAGATCTGCTTCAGGGCAGCACAAAGATAATGGGAATCGATCTTAACTTGACATTGTCGGGACCAAGTCTCTGGCATGCGGTTGGGAGTGCAAGCGTCTCGTTTCTGTTCTTCAATGTCACAATTCCTGTAAACATTACAATTGGTGAACAAGACAACTCCCAGCCGCTCTCGCCGGTCCCAGTCATTCCCTTATTGGTACAAGCGTTAAATGATTCAAGAAATTGGAGCGCAACAATACCTGATGATGCCACACAAATGATCACATTAGCAAAAACAGACTCTGGCAGTGCTGATCCATCATCCATACTGGTACATCCACTAGGACAGCTTACTGTACATGAAACCGTTGTACCTTTGGGCATCTCAATTAACAAGTTCGGGAACAACACTCCTGCAGATGCAGACAAACTTGACATAACTTCTGTTACAATTGGAGGAAATAACGCGGACATTCAAGACAACGATGATTATTTTGCAATGGGGCAGTTTGAGGAGATGAGTGACTCTGACAAGTTATCTGCAAATCCATATGAATCCCACAAGTCGGGTGAAAAGATAGGAGCAGGTGGCTGGAAGTCAGGGTCAATCTCTGACTTGAATCTAGGATATGAAACATTCATTGTGGATGATCTTACTGCTCCAAGTATCCCACTGCCAGGCCTTTACAGAATGGCTCTCCAAGTGCAATTAGCCCTAGTCAATGGTGGTGCTGCCGCATTCTCTCTTATCCGTACCACCGGAAATGTAAAGTTTGTCACTCCGGAAATGTCAAGTCCCATCTCAATCACTGATACAAAATATGTAATTGCTAGCAGTGATGATCTCTCTGTAAGGACAGACCTCTCACCTACTGGTACTGCATGGTCATCTGCCAAATTTACTCTTGACAATTATCTGCAGACACATCCTGAGAAAGCTGGTTCACTCCAAGTAATTACGGTTCAGGAGACACAAACTGCAAAGGTTGCGGCGGCATGAGCGGCAGCGAACAGGAGCTGGGACAGTTTCATTTTCTTTCATGGACAAGGCGAGGATTTGGAGCCAATCTAACTAATCCGGATCCACTTAGCGGATCAATTCCATATCGTGGATCCTTGGATGTATCTTTGCAGGTGGAAACAGAATCTGTCGGTGGTTCATCGATGCAACCATATAATTATGCCGGCTCAGACCAGACACTTTCTTCACCGCAAAAGACAGTTAACATGTATGGTCCGATAGATGTCAAAGGAATTGATAAACGTCAAGTTTTCAAAACAGAGCCTCCGGATGGGACGCTGAATTTTGAACCAAACTATTTTGCAGGAATAGAGTTCACTGACCCAGATTTTCCCTGGATACTTACACCAGCAGCTCCAAGTTCCAATGTCTCCAAAAATCCCAATAGCTTAAGGCCTTGGTTGGTACTGATCGTTCTAAAATCCGATCCTGCTCCAGCGGAATTTGACTCCTTTGACTTGAGTGCCAAGCCTCAGCCAGTTGTAAGTGTGATAGACTTGGCTAAACTTCCAGATCTTGCTGAGTCTTGGGGATGGGTTCATGTCCAGATATCTGGTTCTGATAGTGATATTTCTACAGCAATTTCAAATAATCCAAAACAAGTGATTTCTAGAATCTTGTGTCCTAGGCAACTGAGTTCAAAAACTTCTTACACTGCATTTCTTGTTCCAGCCTTTGCTTCTGGCGTGCAGACAGGTTTGGGTACGCAAGTACAAATTCAGAATGGAACTTTGGATGAACCCGCATGGCAGCTAAAAGATAACTTGGGCCATGCAGTTCACGGTCCTATCAAACTGCCGGTATATTATTCGTTCAAGTTCAGTACTAGTGATCAGGGAGATTTTGAATCATTGGCACGCAAACTGAAACCACTTACCTCGCCACCAGATGTAGGATTGCGTCCAATCGATGTTTCTGATGTTGGTTGGGGGTTGCCACCTGCTACCACCGATACTCCCCCCGTCTTGGAAATTGGCGGCGCGATGCGTACGATAGAAACGGTAAGTGACTGGTCATCTGGTAAATTAACATTTCAAAATTCGCTAACTACACTGTTAAACGAAGCTGCAGATCCATTTAGTGATGATCCAACCAATCCCAACCCAAATGATCCTTATGTCGGACCTCCTATCTACGGGCGATGGCATGCGCTTGTGCAAAAGATTGATCCTACAACTCCCGTTGTATGGCTTGATGATCTGAATTTGGATCCAAGGTTCAGAGCTGCAGCCGGACTGGGTACTCAGGTCGTCCTGCAACAAAGATCTCAGCTAATGGCATCTGCATGGAAACAGTACGACGGACTGCAACTAGCAAATCAATTACTTCGCTATGGACAGTTTGCTCGCTCTGGATCGCAAATGATTTACTCAAAAAACTTTCTAAATCTTGCACCAGAAGCATTACTTCCCATAACACTTCAAGTGCACGGGAGAATCGCAAATGGATCAAATACAGTGCGAGCTGCCGTTATAAACAGCCAATTCCCAGTAAGGGCATTATCAGGTACCTTCCGGAGGATCATACGTCCTCTAGGGCCTATCAGAAGACGCCAGGGAACGGCAATAACCTCTTTGCATTATGGAATCATAACGCGTCTTAATGCCACAACTATACTTCCAAAAGTAAATCTGCCGGGAGGTCTTGTTCCTCTTGATGCCGTATCCGATGAGCTCTTCCAGCGCAAGGTGCCCGACTGGTTGTTGTCAATACTGGAATATCTGGACTGGATAATCATAGGTGTTGCAGCAGTTGCTGACATATTGTTGCTGGTATTTGGCAGTCTAGGTGGTTGGCTTCCACAAGCAATTGCTGCCTCATCTGCAATTGCAGGAGCTGCTTTTGCAGCAATAAGGCGGTTTAAGAAAATTGAAGATAAAGCAAAAGTTTCACACTCGATGAGATTTTCCAACATCACGCCGCAGGCGTTTTCACAAATTCTTCCCCAGCCTACTTTTCAAGTAACAAAGGCTGGTCAGCCAATGCAACCAGTTCCATCTGGAAATGTTTTACACGACTCGCCTGATGCAAAAGCTTTCAGAGCAGCAGCTATGCAGCTTGCAACAGCATTTCAAGTCATAGTTCAACCAGTCACTCCGCCGAAAATGGTGCCCTTAGATTTGCAAGGTTTGAGAGATACAATCATTGGTAAAATTGATCCAATGGTTACCGTTCCAGCAAGACTGCAGTACCGAATACAGCTGGCAAAATCCTTCAATTGGTCCCCGCCCGATCCAATTACCCCTATAATGGCTGCTCCAAGTTTCCCACAACCGATGTACTATCCATTAAGGGATATCTCAAAGGAGTGGGTATTGCCTGGCCTCAAAGATGTCCCACAAAATTCATTATCACTTGTAGAAACCGATGACCGTTTTATCGAATCTTACATGGTGGGATTAAACTGCGAGATGGCCCGGCAACTTTTATGGAATGGCTTTCCAACAGATCAACGTGGGAGCTATTTTAGGCAATTCTGGGATGTAAGCTCGTATGTGCCTACTGCAGATGATCTGAAGCTTTCACCAAAAGATCTTCAAGAGAAACTATATGACATTCCACCTATTCACACTTGGTTTCCTACCAACTCACTAGGGGAAAACATGCAGAACAAAACGGGTTTGGATACGACACGTACTATACCAAATCCTCCTCAAAACCTCCTTGTTCTTTTGGTACGGGGCGAGCTTTTACAACGCTATCCAAACGCCATAATTTACGCATGCAAGGCAGTGTGGACACAAACAACTGATGATAATGGTCGGCAGGTATGGACTCGTCAACCAAGTAACTTGACCTCTGATGAGATGCATCCAGTGATACGAGGAACACTACCTCTAGACGTAACGTATTTCGGATTTGATATATCCGTTAAGGACGCATACGGTTCCAAGGATCATACGCAAAACTATGGAGGCTGGTTCTTTGTAATACAAGAGCATCCTACAGAACCTAAATTTGGTTTAGAGCTTACTCATTCCGGTCCGGTATATCAATGGGCTGATCTCTCCTGGGATATCGTACCGATTCAAAATGGTTATGCCTCAGTAACTGGGTCAATAACATCAACAGATCTTCAAATTCAACCAGTCATAGATGACAAGCCAATACCTCCTGGCGATACAAGAACTCCTGACAATCCCAATGATCCTAATAACAGCTGGGGAAAAGATGCAGCGCAAACGGCATACATAACCATACGAAGGCCAGCAAGGGTAGCAATACACGCCGATACAATGCTTAACTTCCCCCCACTAATCTCAATTTCTTCACCATCTGATCTGTTACAACTTGATACTCAAACAATAACGGTTACAGGTAGTGCGGCTGATTCTGTATTTGGTGTACAAAAAGTGGAGGTATCAATTGACGGAGGGGAGTTTAACTTGGCAAATGGTACTACATCATGGAAATTTAATACTAGTCCGCTTTCAGATGGGGTTCATACAGTAACTGCAAAAGTTACTAACCAATCAGGAGACACTGCGACCACCTCAGTCACCGTTACTATCAATACACAGACTGGCGGAGCTGGAGGCTGAAATGGCAATCCATAGTCGATCGACACCAGTTAACCCCGAACAATCGATCGCCACAACTCCGACGCCGGTACAAGATATAACCATAAATCTTTCTCCAAACATCCCATTCCTTCTCTTTCCCGTCAGGATTGAGACCAAATTTATGAACATGGATACAAAACCTGAACTGTGGTTGAGAATTTATCCAGATCAAATATCTATCGATTCACACAATCCTTCTCTGACAGTAGATGAGAAAAGTGCAGGAGATACATACTGGCAAGCACTTGGACAGCCTAACTCTGATGGCAAGGGATTGTGGAAAACAATGGCCTCCAATTATGGACCAACTAGAGCAGCTTATATTGTTCAACAAACAAATCCCAAGCCGTCGCCAAGTCAAGACAAGTGTACTAAACCATATGCCAAGGCAGTAAATGCATCTGTTGTAAGCTGCCTTCCAGACCAATGGGTTGTGTACCTCTACCAGGGAGGCAATGAACAACAAGTGGTTTTTCCTAACAAAGTAAAGCAGTTACTGACAGTAATTCCAGACGTTGCCAATATGCCATCTCCAGATGATCCATCTTCAAAAGAAGCCGGTTACACGATGCCTGCAATAGATGATAATATGAAATGGATGGTGGATTTTGACACCGCGGTGGAGGCAGGGATGGCGGTTCGCATATCCCTTGTGGGCACGGCAGTTAATGGATTTGATAAAATAATTGTATTAGGTTATCAAGATACCAAAGATATAGAGAACCTTCCACAACTCAATTCCCAATCCGTAGTCGATTTGTTAAATGCACATCACTATACTGATGGCCTAGCATTTGTACCGCAGGGTGCACCAACCAAAAATACCAATGATGCTACTTCAGCATTTAGTACAAAGGATCCAGACTTTTCTAGAAGTTATTCTACAGAGATAACGGATCTTCTACCAACAGATTCGATGTCAAACGCACTGATAACCGCATCAGCCCTAGGGCTTGACTCCTGCGTATTCAATCATGTGCAATATGCAAACTCTACAGAGCAAAAGAACTCTAAAGACATGCTCGTTGCTTTCTGGCCAGCAACTCTAGGATACTTTCTGGGACAAATGTCAAATGTTTTCAAGCCAACCGATATTGCTAATGCAAGAGACAACTTTGTCATACCATATCTGAGACCACGGGGTCCAATACCTTCAATCCTAGTGGGAGATACGCCCTATGGGATACTGCCAGTCACTTCGCTTGATTCTTGGACTGATGGGCAAAATGTTCTGGTAAATGGCCTCGTCAAAATCTTAAAAATTGCTCGTAGTGTCTGGCTCCAAAGTGCAAGTTCAACTCCTCGTATACTTGGTTCAGCCAATCCAGATGATGATCTTCTTGGCGTATTAAGCATGGATGCAAGCTCAATGAGATATCGTGGTAGAAGCGTACTTGGTCCCGCCTTTCTTTGGAATTTGCTAAACTGGTCTGCATCTGGTGTAGATGACTCTATCCAACAAACATGGTGGCAAGACAATCAAATGGCCGACAAGGGTCTTCTCAACCAGTTTGGTTTGCCATACGATCCTTTCATAATTGGAACTGCAATGTCGCCTAACACGTTCGATGTTCCATTTCCGACGGTGCAGTACTCTCCATTATCAGAACAAAAACCTACAACACTAGATTACAAATCATCACCTGGAAAGCAAGACAATGATATGAACTACCTTAACTGGTTGCAAACTGCTTCAGCAGATCAATTGTTGAATACCAGCTATCCTGCTAGCCCTACACCTACATCTTTACTTTTTAAAATATTACGGCATTCACTTTTGCTTGAATTTGCTAATACTGGAATGGAGGTACAAAATCTTGATGCCACTCAATACCGTGAGCCCGAACTTGTAGATGTTGCCCAAGGTGAAACTACAGTGACTTCGGTCAGAATTTTAAATCAACAAGTTTCTGGTCAGCCGAGTGGGATCACTACATCTATCTATATGACACCTTTGATATTGGCAAAATTCAACTCATTTGTTCTCCAAGTGAGAGAAAGCATAGGGCGGTTGGCCATTGTATCTTCTGCAGAGCTAGATAGATTACTCACAGAAACCCTTGATGTTTGCAGTCATAGACTTGATGCATGGATAACAGCAATAGCTAATTACTTGTTACAGATACGACAACAAGAAAACCAAAACCTCAAGCAAAGTGGGGTATACTTGGGGGGGTATGGATGGGTCGAAGATGTGCGACCAAACCAGAACAAACCATTACCCGTCGCGGGACGGGAAAAAGACGCCCTTGTACAACTCAATAACGACTGGAAGAATAAACAATACACAGCTCAAATAGATGTTGCCAAAGTATTGCAGCCAAGTGTTGACAACGAAGGGTATGTTCTTGCCCCGTCCATGTCACAGGCAGCAGCTGCTGCCATACTAAGAAATGGATATGTCACACACCAGAAATCACCAGATACCAAATCTTTTGCAATAGATCTGTCATCGCAAAGGGTAAACAATGCTCTATGGCTTTTAGATGGAATAAGACAGGGCGAGTCACTTGGAGCACTTTTGGGAT
>NZ_RCMC01000023.1 GCF_011319475.1 Candidatus Nitrosotalea sp. FS | reverse complement strand
GTATTACTTCAATCTTTAGCAAGATGCAAGGCAATGAAATCCCATATTAAAAAATCTTATGGAATGATTTTCAGATCTAATCAGACCAAGAAAAAAACAAATTTTTTTATACCGTATCTTGTCTAAGAAAGAAATCTTGCCAATTGACACAGGAGACACAGCATGGATGCTCATAGCTTCCAGTCTGGTATTATTGATGATCCCAGCTTTGGGGTTGTTTGAAGCAGGATTATTACGACGAAAAAATACTGTCTCAATTTTTATGCAAATCTTCTTCGGATTAGCTATTCTCAGTGTCATGTGGTTTACATTTGGATTTAGTTTGTCATTTGGACCAGATACAGGAATGGGTCTTACTGGAAACATGGATTGGACATTCCTCAAAAATGTGCCATATGATTCAGGACTGCATTACGCCCCCNTCCAGATGATGTTTGCAGTGATTACGCCTCTGCTATTGACAGGCGCAATTGCAGAACGAATGAAGTTTAGCGCATATGTTATTTTCATTGTAGCATGGAGTGGACTGATCTATTATCCTCTAGTTCACTGGATATGGGGAGGAGGATGGCTTGGCCAAATGGGTGTGGTGGATTTTGCAGGAGGCATTGTAATTCACACCAGTGCAGGAATGGGCGCACTAGCAGCCGCTCTAGTCCTTGGAAGAAGACTCAACTACGGTCCATCAATCATGATTCCTCATAGTATACCAATTGCAGTTTTAGGATCATCGTTANGCCCTAGTCCTTGGAAGAAGACTCAACTACGGTCCATCCATCATGATTCCTCACAGCATTCCAATTGCAGTTTTAGGATCATCACTACTTTGGTTAGGATGGTTTGGATTCAATGCAGGCAGTGCACTTGCATCTGGAAGTTTAGCAGGTAATACAATTATCAATACTCATATCGCATCATCCATTTCTGCATTAATCTGGGTGGGATTATCGTGGATGCGAACGGGAAAACCAAGTGTAATTGCTGCAATCAATGGAGCAATCGCAGGACTTGCAGGAATTACCCCAGCTTCAGGATACATAAGTGTCGAACACGCCTTTGTATTAGGAATAGCAATCGGAATAGGATCATATCTTGCAGTCTTGTTCTTCAAGGAACATCTCAAGATAGATGACGCATTAGATGTAAGCTCGGTTCACGGAGTAGCTGGAATAATCGGTTCATTAGGAATTGGAATATTTGCAAGTACGCTAGTAAATCCAAGTGGTCCAAACGGACTCTTGTTTGGACATCCTCAACAATTACTCATCCAAGCCATGGGTGTAGGAGTAGCAGGAGTAATGGGATTCTTTGGAACGTTTGCAATTATGAAGGTAATAGACAAGCTAATCGGAGTCAGAGTATCAGCCAAAGTGGAAGAAGCAGGCCTAGATATTGAAGAACATGCAGAGCGTGCATACTCTGATGAAGACGAGTTTGGAAAAATGTAAGTGAAAATATAAAAAATTTTTACGCGGCGAGTTTTTTTCGTAAAATGTCAAGAGTCGTTGCAGGATCAGCCTTACCTTTTGTCTTTCTCATGACTTTGCCAACTAGATAGTTGATAGTGTCAGGATTTTGTTTTGCCTCTGCCACAGCTTTTTCTTCTTCCTTGAACACTTCATCAATTATCTTTTCAATCGAACTAGCATCACTAACATGCCCCAAGTCAAGACTNTGCCAACTAGATAGTTGATAGTGTCGGGATTTTGTTTTGCTTCGGCTACGGCTTTTTCTTCTTCCTTGAACACTTCGTCAATTATCTTTTCAATTGAACCTACATCACTGACATGTCCCAAGTCAAGGCTAGACATTACATCGGCAAGTGATTTCCCAGTCTTTACCATTTCTTGCAATGCAGTTTTCCCAGAATTNCTTGTTAATTTGCTTGTCATTATAGAATCGGCAAGGTCGGAGATGTGTTTTGGTGTGATTTTTAGTTCAAGTTTCTTTTCTCTAGTATCTGCAAAACCCATTAGATCAGTTGTAATGATATTTGATACCTCTTTGGCATTTTTCTCATTGTGTGATTTATCAAATAAATCAGAGTAGAACTTGTCAGACGACAAGACATCAGCCACTTGTGCAGGCAAGCCATACTTTTTGACATACCTTTCCTTTCTTGCAACAATGCTTTCAGGCATCTGGGTTTTGATTTGTTCAATGGAAGTTCTCCCAATCAAAACAATAGGTATGTCTGCCTCTGGCAAATATCGATAGTCCTGTTCCTCTTCTTTTGAACGTGAGGAGACTGTAATTCTTCTGGCATCATCCCAGTGTCTTGTTTCTGCCAGTACTGTGATTCCTCTTTCAACAAGGCTTTGTTGCCTAGTAATTTCAAAGTGTAGTGCTTTTTCAATATCCCTGAAGGAACCCACGTTTTTTATCTCGACTCTATTTCCATCGCCCTCTGAGATGTTACCATCCACTCTCATAGCACCCTCAAGATAAGGGTCAGATACTCCAATATTTTCTACAAGATCTGCAAGTACATTCAAGAAGACACGGACCTGTTTTGGTGTCTCAAAGTCTGGCTCTGTTACAATTTCAACAAGCGGTGTACCTGCTCTGTTGTAATCAACTAATGTGATCATGGTCTTCTCAGAAGTTCCTTCATAGACTAGCCTGCCTGGGTCTTCTTCTAGTTGTATTCGTCTAATTCGTATAGTTTTTCCTTCAATCTCGATTTTCCCATCAGAACCAATACTTGTAGGACCATATGCATTGTACTGGGTAATCTGAAAGTTTTTTGGCAAATCAGGATAGAAATAATTTTTCCTGAAAAATCCAATCTTTTCTGGAATGGTACAACCCAGTGCAAGAGATATCATTGCTGCTTTTTCTACCGCTTTTTTATTTAACAATGGAAGTGATCCTGGGAGGCCAGCACAGACAGGACAGATGTTAGAGTTTGGTTCAAGGTTCCTATATTCTGCCTTGCATGAACAAAACAACTTGCTAGCAAGTTTTGTAAGTTGACANCCGCACAGACAGGACAGATGTTAGAGTTTGGTTCAAGGTTTCTATATTCTGCCTTGCATGAACAAAATAACTTGCTAGCAAGTTTTGTAAGCTGGCAGTGAATCTCTAATCCTATTCTTGTCATAATGGCATCTCCGGAAGATTTGTAGTCTCTTGTAATGCGTAAGCTGCTTGTAGTAGTTCTTTTTCTTTGAACGAATTTGCAAATAGTTGCATACCAATGGGTAAACCATAACTTGAGATTGAAANTTCTTTTTCTTTGAACGAATTTGCAAATAGTTGTATGCCAATTGGCAGACCAGAACTTGACATTGAAAATGGAACTGAAATGGCAGGAATTCCAGACAAGTTTGCAGTAACTGTATTGATATCAGTAAGATAGAGTTTGAGTGGGTCATCGACTTTTTCTCCAACCTTGAATGGTAAAATCGGCATTGTTGGAGATATGAGATAGTCAACCTTCTTGAATGCCTCATCAAGTTGAGTCTTTATCATTGCCCTAACTTTTTGTGCCTTGAGATAATATTTCCCATAATATCCAGCCGACAAGACAAATGCTCCAAGAAGCATCCTTCGTGTCACTTCAGGTCCAAAATTGCTTCGTGCCTTTGAGACAAATGCCTTGAACTCATACCCTTCAGTGCCAAAATCAAACCCATAACGTAGATTGTCATATCTTGCAAGATTGCTGCTTGCCTCTGCGGCAGCTATTGTATAGTATGCTGCAACAGAATGCTCCACTGCATCAAGAGATATTGGAATACACTCTGCTCCCAAATTCTGTAGTTTTGATACTGCAGTATTTGTTGCAGATATCACTTCCTTATCTATCCCATCTCCAATCATCTGTGAAATTATACCGATTTTTTTTCCAGAGATTCCATTTTTGAAATCCCTGACATAATCAACATGTCCAGTGTTTGCAGTAGTGTTGTCATGCGGGTCATGACCTGATACAATATTTAATAAAAATGCAACATCTTCTACTGTTTTTGCTATTGGACCTACTTGCTCTATGCTATTTGCATAAGAGACAAGCCCATACCTGCTTATCAGACCATAAGTTGGTTTCAATCCAACAACAGAACAAAAACTTGCAGGACTTCGAACCGAACCTCCAGTATCAGAACCCAGTGATGCAAGGCATTCAAGTGCAGCTACTGATGCACCACTACCACCAGATGATCCACCTGGAACATATTCCGGATTCCAAGGGTTTCGAGTTGGACCAAAATAACTAAATTCTGTGGTAGAGCCCATTGCAAACTCATCAAGGTTTGCCTTGCCAATAATTATTGCATCTTCAGATTTTAGTCTGGATGTAACAGTCGCATCATATGGTGCAACGAAATCCTCAAGCATCTTTGAGGCGCATGTTGTCTTAATTCCCGCAGTACAAATGTTATCTTTGATAGATACTGGCATCCCAAAACAAGCGCCTACTTTTTCCTTGGATTTTATTTTTTTGTCGATGGCCTTTGCCTTGTCAAGTGCATTTTGCGTGTCTACCGTAATGAAAGCATGAATCTTTTCATCTACTTTTTTTATTCTGTCTAGGGTTTTTGCAACAAACTCTTCTACAGATATGGTACCGTCTTTTGTCTGGGACACAAATTCTACGACAGAGATTCCAAGATTCATTTAAACCATTTTCGGTGCACGAATGAAGTTGTTTTGATCTTTTTTTAGATGATTAATCAGTGAATCCCCATATGGCTCATGGACATCATCTCGAAGACCATCAGATGTAATTTGTGTTCGTAATGTATCATCAGAGTGAAATTCCACCTTGTCAAGATTATCAAAATAGTTTAGAATCTGTTCTACCTGTTTGATGTATTTTTCTGGCTCGCTGAGATCAACTTTGACCAAATCTCCGAGGTGTTCAATCTCTTTTCTTTCCACCATGCCACTTCACCTATGGTGTAAGTCTATCTACATCACGTGGATAAAAGGTAGCATCCCTAATGTTTTCAGTGCCAGTGAGTGCCATCATTAATCTCTCAAGCCCTATACCACATCCAGCGTGTGGCGGAACCCCGTAATCAAATACACGCAAGTGATAATCAAATGCATCAAGCTTGAATCCCTTGTTCTTCATCCTCTCTTCTAGCTCCAATCTTTTTTCAATTCTTGTACTTCCAGAAGACAACTCCAAGTCTCCAAACATGAGATCAAATGATTCAGATATTTTTTGATCATCATTTTTGGCCTTGACATAGAATGGTTTTGGGGCAAGTGGCCAGTCCTTGATGAAATAAAATCCACTCAGGTTTATCTTCTTTAATTGTGATGGATACAAGTCATCACCCCATTTTGTTGTTGCACCAGCTTTTTGCATCTTGTCTACCAATTCTGTATACGTATACTGGGGAATCGTTTCAGGCATTTCTGGAATTTTATAATCCACAGATTTTATTGATTCACAATAGTCTTTTACGGTCTTGATTGATCTTTTGATAATGTTCTCTACATGAGACATGATATCATTATAATCTGAAAATGCTTCCTCGATATCCATTGAGATTGCTTCAGAAAGATGTCTGTTAGTTCGAGATGCTTCTGCTCTAAATATTGGAGCAATCTCGAAAATCTTCTCAAAGCTTAGCGTAAGCTGTTCTTTGTAAAGCTGAGGACTCTGTGCAAGAAATGCTTCCTTGTTGTAATAAAATATTGGAAAGAGTGCAGCTCCACCTTCTGTTGCAGTAGCAATCATTTTCGGGGTGTTTACTTCAAGAAACTCTTTCTCGTATAGATAATCGCGAATTGATTTTAGGACTAGACTTCTCATCTTAAAGACATGCTGCAAGATATTTCTGCGCAGGTCTATTGCTCGCAATTCTAATCTAGTATCAATATTTGGAACTGTTTTTGTTTGCCATTGAAACGGTGCAATTTTTTCAACAACTGAAAATACGCGCAATTCACTTGGAGATATTTCAACTCCTTTTGGAGCCTTTGCAGATGGTTTTATGGTACCCTTGACTGCAATAGTTGATTGTTCCTTTAGTTTTACCAGACTTTCTTTGATCTCATCTGGACACACTCCTGCCTTGGCAGTGATTTGCATCTGTCCTTCTTTGTCATTTAGTAGTACAAACACCAGGTTTCCATGGTCTCTTACACTTGAGATCCATCCCATTACGATAACTTCTTTGCCGTCCATGGATGGATCAAGTTGATTGGAATAGATAGTTCTACGCCAGTCTCCTAATTCTGTACCTATCATGTTTTCATCAAATGTGTTTTTGTTAGTGTTAATTTGTGTTACCATCCAAAAGCAAGCACGAGAACCACTAAAAATTACACAAGAGTCATATTTTCAGCAGGCAAATTAGATTACATCTAAAGATGATTGATCTTTATCGGGTTTTGCCAGAGGAGATGGATGATCTTGTCGTCAAGTTAGGCCATCCACGATACAGGGCAGGGCAGCTGCTTCATGCATTATACCATGAGTCTCCAAGAAAAATGTCAGATTTGCACCAGATTCCAACTTCGTTACGGGACGCACTTGTCACTGCCGGGTATACCATTGGTTCTGAAAATGAAGTTCACAGAGTTGTAAGCGAAGATGGTCACACTACAAAACTACTTTTAAAATTTGATGATCAAACACTTATCGAAACTGTTCTTATGCAATATAGTAAAGACAAGAGTCATCCCAGGTCAACAGTTTGTGTTTCAACCCAAGTTGGGTGTCCAATGGGTTGTGTCTTTTGTGCAACAGGCCAGATGGGTTTTGAAAAAAATCTAAAAGCTGAAGAGATTGTCTCCCAAGTACTACACTTTGCAAGAATTTTACGTCAAAGAGGAGAGCATGTAACCAATCTGGTATTCATGGGAATGGGAGAGCCTCTTGCAAATTATGACGAGATGATCCGAGCTGTAAGACTCTTGACACATCCACGTGCCTTTGGACTAGGACAGCGAAGTATTACAATTTCTACTGTAGGCATCATCCCTGGAATAGACAAACTTGCAGACGAAGATCTTCAAATCAAACTTGCCATCTCACTTCATGCACCAAATGATGAATTGCGCAAAAAATTGGTGCCGACTGCAGGACCACATTCAGTTGGAGACTTAATCATGGCAGCAAAACGATATTTCAAAAAAACTGGCCGTCGTGTAACTTTTGAATATGCATTAATTGATGACATTAATGATTCCACCAAAGTGGCATCTGAATTAGCACGTGTTTTGAAAGGTAACGGCGCACATGTGAACCTAATTCCTATGAATCCCACTGCCGGAGGATTCCATCGCCCTGCCAGAAAAAAAGTATTAGCATTTCAGCAAATACTTCGCAATGGTGACGTAAATTGCACAGTACGCGTTGAAAAAGGAGTAGAAATCTCGGCAGCATGTGGTCAATTACGAACAGACATGATTGAAAAAATCAACTAGTGACATGGAACCGATAAGCTGCAAACCTCTAAATTAAAAAGAGTGCGATTTATCCACATGGCACTTTCAAGTCGTGAAAAGACAATAATAATTACATCTCACTTGGTCTCACTTTATTCAGAGATGGTCGAAGAAGGAAAGATTCCCCAGAATCAGTCAGTCATAGACTTTTTGATGAAAAACATTCCTAGTGAACACAAAAAGGATCTTTCCATGGATTTGATCGATGATGTGTTTGCTTTTATCTCAAGTAGACCCATGGAACTTTCATAAACCCCAAAAATAGATGTGATAACATGAATTCAATTGCCACCCTCGGTTCTCACTGTGCTCTTCAGGTACTCAAAGGAGCAAAAGACGAAGGTTTCAAGACCATTCTAGTATGTGAGAAAAGGCGCGAAAAACTTTATCGAAGATTTCAATTCATAGACGAGTATGTACTTGTGGATTCATTCAAAGAAGTGCTGGATCAAAAATGTTCAAACATACTCAAAGAAAATAATGCTGTAATCATACCACATGGAACCCTCATCGCTCAGATGAGCTCATCAGAGATTGAATCCATCAAGACACCAATTTTTGGAAACAAGTGGATTCTAAGATGGGAGTCAGACAGAAACATGAAAGAAAAACTCATGGTAGAATCTAAATTAAAAATACCAAGATCATTACAAGGACCAAGTGATATCAAGGGATTAACAATTGCAAAAAGACACGGAGCTGCAGGTGGCAAGGGATATTTTCTTGCAACAAATGAAGAAGATTATACAAAAAAACGGGACAAGCTTGTAAGAGAAGGAATAATCAAAGGAGATCAAGACTTGTACTTGCAGGAATATGCATTAGGAGTTTCTGCATACTTGCAATATTTTTATTCTGAACTAAGTGGAGAACTAGAATTTTTCGGCGTGGACAGACGATATGAGTCCGATATTGACGGCTTGGGCAGAATTCCCGCACAAGAGCAGATAGACGTGGACTTGATTCCATCATTTAATGTGGTAGGAAACAGCCCCTAGTATTGCGGGAATCATTACTTGAGGATGTGTATGCCATGGGAGAGAGATTTGTCGAGGCTGCAAAAAGACTTGTTGCGCCGGCATGACCGGACCTTTCTGCCTCGAGGGAGTATATGATGAGAATGGCAAGTTTACTACGTTTGAGTTTTCTGCAAGAATAGTTGCCGGAACAAATCTCTATGTAGACGGCTCGCCCTATTCGGCATTAATCTTTAACGAACCAATGAGTATGGGAAGAAGAATAGCACGTGAAATAAAGAACGCTTCAAGTAAGAATAGCCTGTCAAAGATAGTTACGTAATATTTTTCAGAATTATCCTGTCAGATATTACTTGAAAAAAATTATGCTCCGCCAAGTGTTACAATAAGATCGGTAATAAAACCAGCACATAGACCTACAAAAATTCCAATCATTATGATGTTATTCNTGAAATAAAAAATGCTTCAAGCAAGAATAGCCTGTCAAAGATAGTTACATAATATTTTCAGAATAATTCCATCATACAGTGTTTAGAAGAATTATGCTCCGCCGAGTGTTACAATAAGATCTGTAACAAAACCTGCACATAGACCCACAAAAATTCCGAGCATTACAACATTATTTGTGGTTTGCTTTCTTCCAGAGTTGTACATTAACATTGACACGTAGACAAGTGCTCCTCCTGCCATTGATAAAAATAAAATGTATGCAACATCTGATATCCACAAACTTCCAAGTATAGTGCCAATAAACGTTGGACCACCACCAATCAATCCAACCTTAGCCAAGAATTTTGCATTAGGTCTTTTCAATATTCCAGTAAGCGGTCCTGCAATACCAAACCCTTCAGTGGCNCTCCACCTGCCATTGATAAAAATAAAATGTATGCAACATCGGATATCCACAAACTTCCAAGTATAGTACCAAGAAATGTTGGACCACCACCAATCAATCCAACTTTGGCCAAGAATTTTGCGTTAGGTTTTTTCAATATTCCAGTAAGCGGACCTGCAATGCCAAACCCTTCAGTTGTATTATGTGCACCAAATCCAATTATCAGTATGATTGCAAGACCAATTTCACCTGCTACATAAGACTGACCAATTGCCAAACCTTCACTAAAGTTGTGTGCGCCAATTCCAATTGCAATCATCATTGCAAGCTTGTATGCTGTTGCTTCGTGAAATAACTTGTGAAGATGATCATCACCTTCCTTGAGATTATCAATTGATAGTATTTGTGGAAAACTTTTTGCCATGAATTTTGTTTCATAAAGTATCAATCCAAACAGACCTATTGCGATACCGCCAAACAGTGCAGCAAGGTCAATCACCGCATTTTCAATGGAACCTTTANTCCCAACAGGCCTATTGCAATTCCACCAAACAGTGCAGCAAGATCAACTATCGCATTTTCAATGGAACCCTTGCCAGCTGCTGCATCAGTAGCCGCAGTTGATGCAGTCTCCCAACCGTGACTGAAGACGTCAATTATTAGAAATATCAGGATTCCAAGTGCAAATGCATTAAGGAATCCTTTCTTTTTATGACTAAGATTTTGTAAAACGGCAATTGGGAGACCAAGAAATATAGTAAAACCTGCTATTGCCCCAAGCAACAAGAGCTGCCAATAGTCAATCATTGATTTAGTTAGGACTAGCTAACTAATTTAAATCACAGACTGGTTCCAATTTTTTGGAATAGCTCGTGTCGTTTAAATAGTTAGGCTTGCCTAATTCAAAAAATATTGAAAAAAAAAGTTTCATTATCGCAGCTCAAGAAATACGATGTAAATCAAAAAATTCTCGAAGCATTAGCTGATGCTCAATCAAGATCAATATTATTTTCAATCATAAAGGAAGGAATGACTGCGTTAGAGTTGTCAGAAAAATACAGAATTCCCCTCAGCTCAGTATACAAAAAGATTTCAGACTTGGAAGAGTTGACACTTGTCAAAGTAGACAAATGGGTCTTGTCAGAGAGTGGGAAAAAATTCAAGGTATACAAGAGTAGGATAAGCAGAGCTGAAATAAGCATAAGAAAACCAGAGCCAGTAATTACATTGAGCCCCAATTAATAGGTCAAATAGTTAATATTCAAAGAAAAACTATCAAAAAAAGTGAAAAGATACTATTTCGTTGTCATTCCGATAATAATTACCATAGTTGCAGTAATTTACATGGCAACTCCACATGAGAACAAGGCAAATGATCTAACTCCTCAGATGATCATGCAAAACGGTTCACCACTACTAGGAGATCCTAGTGCAAAGGTAACCATAGTAGAGTTTGGAGATTATCAGTGCACATATTGTCACCTATTTCATGAAAATACAAAAGATGCATTATTACAACAATATGTAAACACAGGAAAGGCCAACTTTGTATTCAGGGATTTTCCTCTGAACGGACCTGATTCAGTTCTTGCTGCAGAAGCAGCATACTGTGCAGGCGACCAAGGCAAGTACTGGCAATACCATGATGAATTGTACAACAACTGGGCCGGAGAAAAAACTGGATGGGTAAACCAAAAATCATTAGACAAGTTTGCTACAACTGTTGGTTTGAATCTAGGTATATTTGATAAGTGTCTATCAAGTAATACATATGAACAAAANGTGCAGGCGACCAGGGCAAGTATTGGCAATACCATGACGAGTTGTACAACAACTGGGCGGGAGAGAAAACCGGATGGGTAAACCAAAAGTCATTAGACAAGTTTGCCACAACAGTTAGTCTAGATTTAGGTACATTTGATAAGTGCTTGTCGAGTAACACATATGAACAAAAAGTGATGGACAATTACAAATTTGGTCAAAACATTGGAGTTGATGGAACTCCATCGTTTATCATATTTAGTGGAACACAGATTACAAAGATAGTGGGCGCACAACCATTAACTCAATTTCAACAAGTCATAGACAAATTCCAAAGCAGCTGAGGGTAGTAGAACGATGGTCAAGCCCAAGATAGAAAAACAAGATTCTGTAAAATTATACAAACTACGAAAAATGTTAGAAGATTTGTCTGACCAGTCAGGACGTGGAACAGAGTTAATCTCACTTTATGTTCCTCCAAAAAAAGCATTACATGAAGTCATAAACAATCTTCGTGAAGAACAAGGTACTGCAGACAACATCAAGTCAGATCTTACAAGAACCCATGTAGTTGATGCACTGTCAAGAGTAATTCAGAGACTCAAACTGTACAAGACATCTCCTGAAAAAGGGCTTGTCATGTTTTGTGGTGCACTTCCACCGCCAGGAGGAGGACCAATTGGAAGTGAAGTGATAAAATTGTTTGAGATTGAACCGCCAAAGGAATTGCAAACATTTCTTTACAGATGTGATGATCATTTCCACGTAGACATTCTCAAAGACATGCTAAAAGACGACAACATGATTGGTTTTTTAGCAATTGATGCAAAAGACGCAGGATGGGGATTGTTGCGAGGAGACAAGCTGGACGTATTATCAGAGACATCATCGGGTGTAGCAGGAAAACATNAAGTGATAAAATTGTTTGAGATTGAACCGCCAAAGGAATTACAGACGTTTCTTTACAGATGCGATGATCATTTTCACGTAGACATTCTCAAAGATATGCTAAAAGATGACAACATGATTGGTTTTTTGGCAATTGATGCAAAAGATGCAGGATGGGGATTGTTACGTGGAGACAAGCTAGATGTATTATCAGAAACATCATCAGGAGTAGCAGGAAAACACAGGCAAGGAGGCCAGTCTGCCAGGAGATTTGAGAGACTCAGAGAAATGGAACTCAATGAATATTACAACAGAGTTGCACATACAACACGAGAATATTTTATTGACATTTATCCTGTAAAAGGTCTCATAGTTTCAGGCCCAGGTCCAACAAAAGAAAATTTTATCAAGGAAAATTATCTAGAATATAGATTACAAAACAACATACTTGCAACACTTGATTGTTCTTATGCAGGTTCAGAGGGTGTACGTGAAGCATTTGTGAAGGCACATGATGTACTTNCAACACTTGATTGTTCTTATGCAGGTTCAGAGGGTGTACGAGAGGCATTTGTGAAAGCACATGATGTGCTCACAGATTACAGGATGGTGGAAGAAAAGAAACTTGTAGACAAGTTGTTCAATGACATACATTTTTCGAGAGGTCTTGCAACTTATGGACTCAACGAGATAATTGATCTTCTAAAAAGAAATGTAGTAGCCACCATATTGATTACCGATGATACCAATTTGAGAAAAATCGACATTACATGCAGAAGATGCCAAAATGTACAAAGCGAGATATTAGAACGACCAAAGGTAATCCCACGAGTTCAAGAACTACTTAGTCAGCCATGTCCTAGTTGCAAAAGTATGGATTTAGAGTCATCTGAGCGAGATATTGTAGATTATCTGGATTTGATTTCAGGTCAGACAGGTGCAAAGGTAGAGGTCATCACAGGTGCAACAGAATACGGTGCAATGCTTTCAAGCATAGGCAAAGTTGGGGCATTTTTGAGATACAATCCAAATCAATAACACCAAGACACATCCCTAACTAATTTCGTCTACGATCTTGTAGCAAGTATTGATTTCAAGTTTAGAGGTACTCAATCGGTCAATACAACCAATAAGATCTTAGAACATGCCTATCCAGTTGGTTCTAAGAATATGGAGATCACTTTTGCCATAAANATTTACAATTTTACAACAAGTATGATTTCAGGTTTAGAGGGACTCAATCCGTCAATACAACCAATTAGGATCTTAGAACATGCCTATGCATTTGGTTCTAAGAATATCGAGATCACCTTTGCCATGAATTGGTTGGTTAGTGTGATGTACCAATTTCCTGTCTCATATGCTGACGAAGTAGAGTATGTCATAGTGTATGAACCGTCCAAGCCTGTGCTTACAGCAGTATCATATGTTTTTCCAGATGGACTGGTCATGATGGCATGAACTGCAGTAANCTGTGCTTACAGCGGTATCATATGTTTTTCCAGATGGACTTGTCATGATAGCATGAACTGCAGTGTNCATTTTTGAGATACAATCCAAATCAATAACACCAAGACACTAACTAGTTTCATTTACAATTTTACAACAAGTATGATTTCAGGTTTAGAGGTACTCAATCTGTCAATGCCACCAAAGGATCTTAGAATATGCCTATGCATTTGGT
>NZ_RCMC01000217.1 GCF_011319475.1 Candidatus Nitrosotalea sp. FS | reverse complement strand
CAAATACTGCTTCTGTCACTACAAACCAACCATCTCTAACATTAATCAAATCCGGTCTGTTAGTGTCAGATTCACTATCAAATGAAACTGTGACACAACAACNGTGTCTCTGCAATAAATTCCGTAGGTACTAGCTCCCCATCGAACACTGCTTCTGCCATTACAAACCAACCGTCTTTAACATTAATGAAGTCAGGTCTGTTAATATCAGATTCACTAACTAATGAAACTGCGACACAACAACAATTGCAGACAAATTCAAGATACTGGATATATGGAGGAGATGCAATTGCAGANAAACTGCTACACAACAACAACTGCAGACAAATTCAAAATATTGGATATATGGAGGAGATGCAATTGCAGAGAAAGCACCTTATGCATTTTGGAGAAATACTCAAGGATTACACACTGGAGTCCAAGCTCCCTCTAATGCTACTTGGGCAGGAATTTATTCCGTATCCCGAAATACGCCTGCCATGCTGTACCACTCTGTAATAACAACTCCTGTGCAAACAATACCAGAAAATAGTGTCTACTACAACAATGGAATGTATGTGCAGACTAATGGAAGCAACAACGTAAACTATGTTACCTGTACATCAAACATAAGCTCGTTTGGTACCGTCTGGGCTGTATTTTGGGCAACGGGTAATCCTTTTGGTGCTACTAGTTTCACAAGACTGTGGTATGATCCTAGTCTTAACCAGCCACTCACACGAGATTGTACCATCATCACAAATGGTAACAACTACCTAAAGGTGTACATGGATGGGGTCAAAGTGGTAGACAGTACTACCATGAACTTGCTGATGCCTGCACCATTTAATGTATTTCTTGAACCCCAGTCATCTTATGCTGGTCAGCTACTAAATGGAACATTCACGGACTATTATACATCAACAGGTGAAAATGTCACAGTAACTAACTTGCCAAGCAATACTGGAAGAGTTGACATTGTAGATTCATCAGGTACTGTTCTTGCAACAAGTCATGTTGCAAATCAAATCGCAAGCCTAAATGTTGGGCAATATCATTTTCCATTATCTGGAACAATCAAAGTGTATGATTCAAGCAATGCCTTGATCACATCTAGACCTTCGAGCATTTATGGCGGTGATGTATATTCTGTCAATCACTGATCTGACACTGTACAAATCGTCTACTGTTAATTGATATTCCAGTGTGATCTTCATTCTTTCTTGTCANCACTTTCCATTATCTGGAACAATCAAAGTGTATGATTCAAACAATGTCTTGATTACATCTCGTTCTTCTGGAATTTATGGTGGTGATGTATATTATGTCAATCACTGATCTGACACTAATGTGCAAATCGTCTGCTGTTTATTGATGTTCTAGTATGATTTTCATTCTTTCTTGTCGGAGTTTTGTCCTGCCATGAGAAATAACTTGTCAGAAACTTCATTAATTTTATTTTTTATTGATTTTGCTGGAACGCCTGCTACTATGTCATGATCTGATACATCATGTATGACCGAAGCACCTGAGGCTACAATTACATTGTTTCCAATTTTTATCTGATCTTTTACGGTTGCATTAAGCCCAATCCAAGTGGAATTACCTATTTCTGCACTTCCTCCAATGACTGCACCTGCAGTAATCTCACAGTTTTTTCCAACAAATACATTGTGAGAAATGTGTACAAGTGCATCAATTTTTGTACCATCGCTTATTACTGTGTCAGAAAGGGATCCCTTGGCAATGTGGCTGTTTGCGCATATCTCGACGTCGTTTCCAATTAACACACGACCAAAATGTGGGAATCTGTAAAGATTATTCTCATCCCTTTCAAACGCAAAACCATCATCACCCAGTGTTACCCCTGAATGAATAACACATCTGTCTCCTACACTACAGTCTTTCACAAGCGTTACTTTATCATAAATTATTGTATCGTTTCCTATTTCACAGTTATCTCCAATCACTGTGTACTCGCCTATGTAACACCTATCTCCTATTCTAGCTGTTTTAGATATCACGGCACTAGGTGAGATCCCAACCATTTTTTGTTTTACAGATATTTTATTGGCCAGATTTACAAAACATATCTTGGTTTGTCAAGGAAAATGAGTTGAGCTCCTTGTCTTGGGTGCACAAGTCCGCGTAAACTCTTCTTGCAGAGAATCACACCAGCTTTTGATTTTGAAATAAGGTCTATAGCTTTATCGCCTTCATAATAACAAAAAGAAAGATCATCTGGTTTTGCATTTTTAATAGAAGATATGTTTTTTATTTTCTTTTCAGTATCTCCATCTATTTCATAGTCAATATTTAGATTAGACAACATTGATTTGATGTCAAACTCTGATGGATAATTCATTTTTTGCACTACATTAAAATTCAAATTACGAAATATTAAGAGCCTGTAACTTTATTATAGTAAAATCTTCACTAAAACTCTTAAACAAAACCAATGTGTTTACATTTTCTAGTAGTTTCCACGCATAGTGAGATAACCATTGAATTGTATACCAATACAGAAATGAAGAAACTTGGCTCAATTTTAGGGGCAATCGTGATGTTGATGATGTTATCAATACCTACAACCATTGGTCCCGCAAACGCTGCTCTCATATCCTCACCCATACCAATTCCAGGAAATCTCATACCACAAACTG
>NZ_RCMC01000195.1:3504-13944 GCF_011319475.1 Candidatus Nitrosotalea sp. FS | reverse complement strand
TTATGAGTAAAGTACAAATGATGATATTTTCCGTCTCATCTATTACGTGTTGTAGATGATTGTGCTCCTAGGTTTTGATTCTGTCTTATTCTCTCTGCAATCAATCTGTATAATGATCTGAATTGGTCCTTTGTCTTGTCTGATAAAAAGTCTGTCTCATTCAATACTATTTTCTCACAAATGTATCTGCAAATATCCTCTCTGTCAAATGTCTCCCAACCCAAGTGTTGGTTCTCTTTCCAAATCTCATTTAGGTTGTCTATGATGCTCTTCTTGCCTTTGCTGGATACATCATCCTTAGTTAATGTTGCATATCCTTCCTTTCTTAACTTGACTTCATAGGTCTGGTTTACGGCATAAAGGTAATCGTCTTCCATCATCAGGTCTTCTATGAATAATTTTGGCTGTCCTGTAAGCTCAAAAAAGATCATCTGTACTGACTTGAATTCATTAGATTGAAGTTCTGTGGAAATTTTTCTTGATTCCTCGGTATTGTCCAATAAGATAAAAGTATCATATCCGTGATTTTTGTAAAATATAGCAAGTGACAGGACTGAATTTTTGTTGTATGCTGGAACTATGTTAAGTGGATTCATGGAAAGATTTGGATCTTTTAGGAATCTATCAAATGCATTAAGATACATGCAATCAGACATGGTTTCTACTATTATCACAGGCCTTGAATTGTAACCAATTTGTTTGTCTACTATGGATTCAACAAGACCTCTTGACAAACCATACAATATTGGAATAAGGGTTTGATCATCTGCATTCCAGTAATCATAATAGATCTTGCTTAGGTGTCTTCTCTTGTCAAGCTCTACTACTAGCAAGTTTCCTTGGGTGTAATCAAATATCATAAATGGAGAGTGGGTTGCATAGAGTATCTGGTTGGAGCCTGCAAGACCTCTGAGCAGATCTGAGATTCCTCTCTGTTGTGCTGGGTGTAGGTTTCTTGCTGGTTCATCAAGTAACAGTATTGCTTCTTTCAATTCTGCCTTTTGTGTTTCAGCTGCAAAGTTTACGATAAATGAGAAAGTCCACTTGAATCCTTCAGCTCTTCTGTTGAGTAGTCCTGTGTTTGTAACGGTACCGTCTCTGNGAGAAAGTCCACTTGAATCCTTCAGCTCTTCTGTTGAGCAATCCTGTGTTTGTAACTGTACCGTCTTNCTTGGGTGTAATCAAATATCATAAATGGAGAGTGGGTTGCGTAAAGTATCTGATTAGAACCTGCTAGACCTTTGAGCAGATCTGAGATTCCTCTCTGTTGTGCTGGGTGTAGGTTTCTTGCTGGTTCATCAAGCAACAGTATTGCTTCTTTCAATTCTGCCTTTTGTGTCTCAGCTGCAAAGTTTACGATAAATGAGAAAGTCCACTTGAACCCTTCAGCTCTTCTATTGAGTAGTCCTGTGTTTGTAACGGTACCGTCTCTGTGTACATCTGATATGACCACACTCAAAACATTTCCTGGATTCCATCTCAGCTCTACGTGGATGGGGTCTCCCTTCCATGCAGGGTTGAGTCTCTCGCTGAGTCTTCGGCTTGAAGTGTGTAATAGTTTTATCAGTCTGGATGGACTGTTCTGTACCTCTTCTNTCGCTGAGTCTTCGGCTTGAAGTGTGTAATAGTTTTATCAATCTAGATGGACTGTTTTGTACCTCTTCGAGTTTTTGGGCGTCAAGCTCTGCTAGATAAAATAAATTGTTTACAGTCTCTGCCTTGTCAAACTCTTCAACATATTCTAGTCCCTTTGCTCTGATTCCTTTTGTCTCTCTGACAAATTCCTCAAGATCAATATTTCCAAGTATTTTTTTGTAATCTGAAAAATACACAAATCGTGGATGTAACTTGTCTTCGATGAAATTATCCAGAGCGGAACGTTCGTTTGTTCCTATTAGCATGTTATCAAATATGCTCTCTAAATCTTGGTAGATGTCTTTCCACCCTGAAATTATTGACGGTTCTTGTGATGCAATCAGGTAAATGTTATTGTTAAATTCTGCCATCATGTCCATAAAGACCTCTCTAGTTCGTGGTGGTGGGGCACTTAGGAACTTGGTATCGACCCTGATTCGTATGGCGTTTGGCATCTCGTCCACAAATGACTTGATCCTGTCCACAAAATTNAGAAACTTGGTATCGACCCTAATTCGTATGGGATTTGGCATCGCATCAACAAATGACTTGATTCTATCCACAAAGTTTTCCCACGAATTGAGTCTCTTGCTTGCCTCGCCGCTAATTTTTACGTCTCCAAAGTCATATTGTACTCTCGGATTCTTGTTTGTCCTGAAGATCTTCATCTTTCTTATGTCTTGGAGATTTGGAAATTTTTCTCGAATTAATGCAGTCTCTTTCTCACTTAGCACAAACTCTCCTTCTGCTAATTTTACCTCAGACTTGAGCTCCTCGGTCATTTCGTCACACAAATCTAATTCTGAAAGTTTTGTATCCTTGTTAAGTAAAGTGAGGGCTTCTAAAATCGTGGTCTTGCCGCTTTCATTTCTTCCAACAAATGCCGCAAGGNGCAGTCTCTTTCTCACTTAGCACAAACTCTCCTTCTGCTAGTCTTACCTCAGACTTGAGCTCTTCAGTCATTTCGTCACACAAGTCTAATTCAGAAAGTTTTGTATCTTTGTTAAGTAAAGTAAGGGCTTCTAGAATCGTGGTCTTGCCACTTTCATTTCTTCCCACAAATGCTGCAAGATCTCCTACTTTGATTTCACCAGAATCATGAATGCAACGATAACCTTGAACTCTAAATTTTCTAAGTCGCATCTAGCGGCTATTGGCTTGGCTGTGATTTAACTTATTCGTCAAATTTGTTACTTGGATCTTTTTCGACCAAATAGATATATGGGAACTAGAGCGCTTATACTATAATTGGCAGTAAAAAAAATTGCTTATCTCGTTTTTGTCTTTCCTGTAATTGTGTCGTTGATTTTTGGAGGATATGTGTTAGCTGATGTTTTGGCACAACCAAATAGACAATTAAACATGTGGCAATTCAACTTTGCACCACACATTGGACAACAAGAAGGAAATGCACAAATCAGATTGCTACATCTTGTCAGCAATTATACTGTATCAACACCATTGAACTTTAGTGTGATGGTGAACAACACTTCGTTTGATTGTGGTGACTTGTACTTGACAATATACAATCCAAACACATCTCCAAAACAAGTAATTGTTCAACATGCCTATTTCACACAATGTTTTGCACAAACTAATGCTGTTATGCCAATTCAGGATACATTTTCACCTGTGATCGATACACCCGGTATCTACCAGATTGTGGCAGAAATGAAAGACAAGACCAATCAAAACAGCATCAATGTAATGGCCTACATTAGGGTACAATAAGAAAATAATATGTTATTATATTGCGCGAGTGTCTATAATAACGGAGTAACTTCTAGTTATTAGTGATTAATTATGGCTAAAAAAGAAAAAAAACCGACCAAAAAGGTTGAAGAGAAAAAGAGTCTAGTCAAGACAGAAAAGAAAAAGGAATCACCAAAGATTGTCAAGAAAGCCGAATCTGACAAGATGGACAAGAAAAAATCTAAAAACGACAAGAAAAAGGATGCCGAGCTCTCCGAGGAAGAACTAGAGCAAATTGATGAAAAAGAGATTGAAAACTTCCAGATAGAGGGACTTGATATGGAAAAGCTAAAAACAACTGTTTTGGGCTTGGTTGCAAAACGTGGTGATAATGGCATGTTCCAAAGTGAACTTTGGAAAAAACTCAAACTCTCAAGCAGGGATGGCTCAAGACTTGCACTAAAACTTGAAAGACAGCACTTGGTAAAAAGAGAAAAAATTCTTGAAAACGGACGTTGGACTTACAAACTAAAGATTGCACATGTACCTGTAACAACTCAATCAATAGAATCCGCTCCTTGTCTGATATGTCCTGTTGAATCAAAATGTACTCTTGAAGGAGAAATTAGTCCAAGGACTTGTCCTTTGATTGAACAATGGGTGCTGACTGAACTTTCTACCAAGAAGGCAAAGAAATGAAATTAATCGATGCAAGGCGTGACTTGTATAGGCGATTAGCACACAAGGAAGGATATCGAAGTAGAGCAGCATACAAACTAAAAGAACTAAACACATCATACAGAATAATTGGTCCTGGATTTTCTGTCTTGGATCTTGGTTGTTCTCCTGGAGGATGGAGTCAGGTTGCACATGAACTTGCAGGAAACAAGGGACAGGTTATGGGCATTGACAAATCATTTGTTGAAGAAATTCCCGAAGTCCATTTCATTAGAGGAGACATTGAAGACGAATCAATTGTAGAGCAAATCTTCGAGTACTTTGGTGGCAAGATAAAGGCAGTGATATGTGATCTATCACCTACAGTAACTGGAATGTGGGATGTGGACCACGCAAGACAAATTTCATTAAATTATGCTGCAAGCAGAATAATGGATCAAGTGTTGGCAAAAAAAGGTAATGCACTCTTCAAAGTCTTTGACGGACAGTATTCAATTGAGTTTCGAGATTACATCAGAAAGAAATTTGCCAAAGTACAATTAAGAAAACCTCAGGCAAGCAGAAAGTCAAGCAGTGAACTGTACTATATCTGCCTGGGCTATCTTGGAAATTAAACTAGCGATAAAATCTCGGTTATAGTAGCATCTGTCTTGAATCCAGTTGGATTCATACTTGTTCTTGTAGCTCTATGTCCTGTTTCTTTGAGTTTTTCTATTATCTTGGCAAGAGATGGTGGTGCAGACTGTTTTCTGTGCCCAATTTCATCCAGGGTAAAATATGCTGGCGGCATGCCCATCTCTTCTTTGCACTTTTCAAGAAATAGCGTGCAAGACTTGTCAACTGTCAGGTTCTTCTCCTCTGATATCATGGAATCCACAAAATCTTTGTCATGAAGGCTCTCTATCCAGAGTGGACCTGCAAGTTTTGCCTTTGAATTGCAAATATTACATGTATGTTCTACCTCATGTACTGCTTTTCTGTTTCCGCAATTATCACAATGCAGGATATATCCCATGCAATCTTTGGTGTTTGTTCTAACAAGTATCTTGGCATATGCCTTGTAGTAATGCATGCTGTGTTGTACAAATAATGGATGTATCATGATATCCATTCGTCCTGCAACCATGTTTATACATCCAAGAATCAAACGTAATGCTATCTCGTTTCCGTAAATTGTTCTAACAGGAGTTCCATAATACTTGCGTTGGCATGCCTCTGGAAATATTCCGTGCAAGACAGTCATGTCAGTAGCAGTTACTGACAAGAGTCCTCCGTGAAAAGTTGCCCGTATCGCACAATCAAGATATCTAGAAGGTGAGCCAAATGGATCTACATCTATAATTGCGCCGCGTCCATCTCGTGTGGAGTGAAGACTCAGAAACCTACATGCCTCGTTTTCAGAAAATTCGCAATTTGTAACTTGATTTAACGTTGCAATGCTTTTTCCAATTTCCAAGGCTTGTTGGTTTACATCATTTACAATTACTTTTTCTATTGATTTTATTTCGTTTGCAACCCTTATGCTTCTTGCACCAATTCCTGCAAGTGAATCTAAAAAGATCTTTGGACCCTTGAAGTTTTTAAGAAATGCAGAATATGCTATTATTGAAAAATCTCTGCTAACCCTTGCACGTGGATTGAAAAAAGCAGGCTCCTTTGGAGGCACATCTTCTGATAATGATTCCTTTGGTACAAGCAGCTTTGTGCTTCCCTCGTTATCTCTGCAAGTTCTGACTCCAACAGGTTTTGCCTTGTCTGAAATGATTTAATAAATTGAAATGTACGCAGTTGATGCTCTGGAAATCTAGGAAATGATTTGCTCAGATGAGCAGAAAGTCCTTTGCCTCAAAAAAGCCTGAAAGCTCCTTTGAGAGCTGGTCTGAGAATATGCCTAGAATCTCAAAATCACTTGGCGTGAGGGATTTCTCACTGAAAATGGCCAAAACTGCTACAACCTCTCTCTTGTACAATATTGGGTATCCTGCAAAAGACTTGAGTTTCTCCTTTTTTGCCCAATCATGATATTTTATTCTGGGATCATGGGACACATCATTTGAGACTACGGGTTTCTTTGTCTTTACAATCGTTCCAATTTTTAGAGAGTTCAGAGATACTCTGGAGAACTCACCGTCTATGTTTTTGTACTTGCCTGCACTATACTTTAGAATTAATGTCTTTGACTTTTTACCGTAAAACCAGATTCGAGCAAATTTGGCATTAAAATATTTCACAAGGTTCTCGACTATGGACTGGAGTCTATCGTTTAGGTTGTCATGTTTTTTGATGGCATTCAATATGGTATACACTTGGAGCTTTTTTTCATTGGTGGCATGTTCATCAAACAAGACATATGGTGAAGATTTTGTTGCCTTGGATTCATAGGAGCGCAAGTCTGCTATCACGTCTGAAAATCTATTTAGAAAGTTGTTTGTTTCAAGATCATATTGTTCAATTGATGAGAAAACAAAATGGCAAATCCAGTCAAAATCCCCACTTAGTCTTGCTGAATAAATACAAAAGGGAGACTCGTTTAGATATCTTGTAAGCCTGTCAATTCCATCTGAAATATTTTTTGAAAACTTGAATTTGATGAGTATTGTTCTATTGACTTTTTCTGACACTAGACTTGGATTCAAAATTGCAGAATACCCTAGGATGGATTTGTTCTTGTCCAGTCTTCCAAGTCGTTGTCGCACCGCTCTATCTGTGATTGTAAAACCCATTCCCTGAAGTGTACTGGCTATCTCTTGTGAGGAAACTCTTGCATTTCTTCCAAGGTGGGAAAGTATGACCTTGTCTATGTCATCGAGCATGAAAAAATATTATACCATGTTACTAATATTAATTTCCGATTCGGAAATTATGTGTCCTATTTGATAATATTCCTATTACATTTGCTTCCAAATTGGAAATTTTACAAGATAATCTCTTCCAGCTTCTCTATAACAGTAAATCACTATGGTATATCATGAACAAAAGATCAATCAACAAATTCGCTATATTGGTGATATTGATGATAGCGGTGCCTGAAGCGGTTGGTCATACTCTTTTTGAGCGAGCACATTCTCCAGACTCGTCTGTAAATGCAGCAATTGTATTTACTGATAATCTACGTGATAACTCTGACAAGAATGGAGTGTGTCACCTTACGATAGAAAGTGATCAATCAGGTGTTAACATAGCTCGCGCCTCTGGACTTGAAGGAAAATATGGCGATCTTTCTTGTACCTAGTTTGTATTTTTTTTCCAACACGCCATGAAATGATCGTCTGATTACCTAAAATGGTTTAATACGTCTAACACAAGAACATCACAAATATGCTAGTCTGCGGAGTAGATGACGCAGGTCGTGGTTCAGTACTTGGCCCACTTGTAATTGCTGGAATTTCTATTGAACAAAAAAATATAAAACAACTTGTAAAGATTGGAGTCAAAGATTCAAAGCAACTCAGTCCTCAATTGCGAGAAAAGTTATACGAGCAAATATTGTCTCTTGTGGAAGGATACCATGTTGCAAAAATTCCTCCAAAGACAATAGACAAGAGTGTTAGTAAAAATCTGTTAAACCAACTTGAAGCAAACTATATGGCCAAAGTTATAAAAAAATTACAGGCAAACTCTTCATATGTTGATTCATGTGATGTGAACCCAAAACGATTTGGTCTGTATATTTCAAATCTTGCCAAGACTGGAAAAATTATCTCCAGTCATCATGCTGATAGAAAATACCCTGTAGTCTCTGCAGCTTCTATCATTGCCAAGGTAAACCGAGATAGAGAGATAGAGAAACTACGAAAAAACCATAACCTTGGAAGCGGATATCCATCTGACCCTAAAACGATGAGATTCATCAAGGAATGGGTGTCTCAAAATGGGGATGTGCCTGTATTTGTCAGAAAGAGCTGGAAACCAGTCAAAATCCTGCTAGGTACCTTATCCTAGATATTTTGCTACAATCATGCCATGGTCCCCTTCGTATGGCTCTAGGTTTATCTCTTGAACTATCTCAAAATTTGCAGATAATTTTTTGGCCTCTGAGCGCATTACTTGGGAAGGCTCTCTTGTAACATCGATACTTCTTGTTTTGATTACCAGCATCATGTAGCCTCCTTTTTTCAGATATGTTTTACAATTTAGTATTGCAATCTCTGTCTGGTCTGGTTGTGCAATATCTACATAGACAACATCAACAGGACCATACACTGAAAAGTATTCCTTTGGACTGCGGGCATCTTGCAATATTGGTACAATGTTTGATCTAAACGACGCCACTCTTTCCAAAAAATCTCTTGCAACTCTGCTTGAATGTTCTACTGCAAAAACAATTCCATTTGGACCAACGATATCTGATACATGACTTGCAGTTGTTCCGGTGGATACGCCAAGATAGAGAACTTTGGACTTTCTTACAATTGGTAAAGTTTCAAGACCATTCATTATGGCAGCGCCAAGTTTGCTACGATATGGATCCCATGCTCTAAACTCCTCGTCGTCTATCTTGACTAGTTTTTCTCTATAGACTTGATTTCCGGGTACGAGATTTATGGTTGCAAGTCTCTTTTCCCCTTCAATTTTTACCCAAAAAATATTATCTTCTTCGTTTTCCAAACTTTTTTCTCTTGCTCTTTTGCCAGTCGTTTCTCTTCTCTCCGCCACCACCTCTACCTCCTCCACCGTATCTTCTCTCTCCGCCTCCACCGCCAAACCTTCTGTCTCTCTGTTCATCGTTTCTACGTGGCTGGAAAGCTGGTCTCTCTGGCTGGTCCTTGTATTTTGTTCCTATCTCGGTAACTCGTATGTTGAGTTTCTCAAGCAATGTATCGTTTCTTCCCGCTCCAAAGACATCTACTCTTGCACCGATTGCAGCTTTTGCGGCTATTGCCCTTGCAATTTTGCCTCGCTGCCATCGTGGGGCGGCATGAACTAGTTGATGTTGAAATAGTAAACCGTGTTTTGGTGGTTGGGCACCTGTCTTGAGCGCTCTAAATAATGCCTTTTCAGCACCAAGAACTTGAATGGTACTTGCAGGCATTGATGCAAGTCTTTTCAAACTTCCTGCCTTGGCAAGAACTCTTGCTCCAACTGCAGAGCCAAGTATTACTGAAACGTTTGGTGCAATTGACTCCATCTGTGATTCAATGTGTTTTTCCAATGATTGTCTTAGATCGAAAAGATCCAAGATCTGTTTTGCAATGTTTTGAACTATTGCAAGATTCTCATCTGAGATCTGGCCACCTCTACTCTTTTTTTGCAATAATGACAACATCTCTGCTTTTTCTTCTGGAAAACCTGCATCAAGATATGTATTCTGTGTAATGTTCTCTCTTTTTCCTGCCATTACAATTTTTGAGTATCCACTGATTGTATCAATCATGTTGTCAAGCTCTGGAAAATGTAAGCCATACCACTCTCTTACTCTGGAACTTAGTAAATTGATCATCTTGTCTGTTTCATCCAGTGTGTTGATTGCCTGAATTATGTGCAGGTCGGGACTCTCGGAGATCTCTGTTACTCTGGATGATGAAAGACTAAGTGCAAAGTCACGTAACTTTCCTCTTGCGTCTCCCTCATTAGTTGCAAAGCCAGAATCTACAAGGACTCGCAGTTTTGAAGATTGGATTGTCTCTATCTTTTTTTCATCCATTATATCTGACTCGATTGATTTTTTTCTCAAGAGTTTGAGCAAAGAAGAATCGTTTACGACAACAATGCTTCCTAAATTGGCAAGAAAATGTTCTAGTTCGTTAAGGCTGGCTTGTTCTTTTTTTAGCTCTACATACTGTGTAGCTGGATTTGAAAATGGAAATGATTTTACACATTTGTTATCGTCAAAAACTGCAATACCCAACTCTGTTAAAATGACAGAATGCATAGAGTGCATTTTCATGGCTTACTAAAAAATGTAACATTATAGATCCTAGAACTATGTCAAACGTTATAAGACAACTATTTTTAATTATTAGAAGTGAGTCCTGACATCTCAACCAATGTGGGCCCAATTGCACTTGAGAGACCCACGATGCTTGCGTCTGGTATTCTTGGCATATCACTTGACGTTTTTGGCCGTCTATATAAGGAAGGAGCGGGAGCACTTGTTACAAAATCTCTTAGCAAGGAACCTTGGGATGGATATCCAAACCCCACAATTGTTGGCCTAAAAAATGGATACCTAAATGCAGTTGGACTGTCAAATCCTGGAGCTCCATATTTTGCAAAGATGCTGTCAGAAAACAAAACAGTTCCAATAATTGTCAGCCTAGTTGGCTCTATTCCAGAAGACTTTGTATTCATGATAAAACAATTTGAAAATGTAAAGATACTAGGTTACGAACTTAATCTGTCATGTCCTCATGTTGAAAAAGTTGGACTAGAAGTAGGCGATGATCCAGAACTTGTACATACAATAATAAAATCTGTAAAACAAACATCAAAGGT
>NZ_RCMC01000195.1:0-3477 GCF_011319475.1 Candidatus Nitrosotalea sp. FS | reverse complement strand
TATTTAGAAACTGTGAGAACTGCATGTGAAAGTGGCATTGATGGAATCACGGCAATAAACACACTAAGGGCCATGGCAATTGATGTTGAAACAGCGCGACCAATTTTAAGCCACAAGATTGGTGGTCTGTCTGGCCCTCCAATCAAGCCTGTAGCAGTAAGATGTGTGTATGAAATTTCTTCAAAATTTGACATTCCAATTATTGGCTGCGGCGGAATCTCTACATGGGATGACGCAGTAGAATTTTTACTTGCAGGTGCAAGCGCTGTGCAGATTGGCAGTGCAGTTGGAGAAAAATGGACAGGTGTCTTCTCTGATATCAACAATGGAATATCTAAATACATGGAAAAAAAGAATTATAGAAAATTAAGTGAGATGGTTGGAATTGCAAAAAAGTTTTGATACTCCAAAGATTGTAACAATAGAAAAAGTGGTGGATGAAACACCCACTGTTCGTACCATGTATTTCTCTGATGAAATCATGTCCAAAGTTCTTCCAGGGCAATTTGCAATGGTGTGGATACCTGGTGTGAATGAAATACCAATGAGTGTGATGATATCACGAGAACACGGAAAAGCGGCATTTACAGTACGAAAACATGGACTTGCTACAACTGAATTGTTTTCAAAAAAAGTTGGAGACAAAATAGGCATTCGTGGACCATATGGAAATTCATTTACTGTCAAGCAAGGAAATCTACTCCTTGTCGGAGGAGGAACAGGACTTGTCCCATTGATACGACTGGTAACATTTTTCCAGAAAAGCGATAATGTTACAATAATCATGGGTGCCAAGACCAAGTCCGAGGTCTTTTTTGAAGACTTGGCAAACAAACTGCTTGAAGGGACCACGCACAAAGTGATTGTTGCAACAGAAGATGGAAGCTATGGCGAGAAAGGCCTTGTCACCGATGCCATGGAAAAACTGCTAAAAGAAAACAGATTTGATGCAGTCTATACATGCGGCCCTGAAAAAATGATGCACAAAGTTGTACAAATTGCATCCACAAACAAGATCCACGTTGAGGCAAGCATTGAACGTATGATGAAGTGCGGAATTGGAATCTGTGGAAGTTGTTGCTTTGGAGATGTAATGGCATGCAAGGATGGAACTGTCTTTGATGGTACCACTCTACTTGCAAACAAGGAGTTTGGATACACTCACAGAAGCAAATCAGGCATAATTGATAATTATTAGATTTTGGGAATTCCGGAAAACTTAAAATGCTATAAAAATCCATTCAAATTGAAAATTGGCTAAGATAGTACTGACTGCAGACCGCACTTTGATGTCACCATATCGTGGAATATCACTTGCAACCTTCTTTGGTTGCGCTCCTGCAGTAGATCCACACAGACCAAAAAACAGTTTCTGGTACTATATCCTAAAAGACCAAGTTACTCCAAAGGTTCTCTTTGACTTTATCTGTAATCCAATAGGACACAAAAACGGTATTGCAAACTATGCTCCATATGGATTAAGAAAAGTAGAAGCTGCTCTTTTGCGTGATGGATACAAGAGAAACGAAGTTGTAGTAGCACATCCTGATCATGTGGACAAGTTCATTGGTCCTGAAACTGAGGTGGTTGGAACTTATGAAATGGATCCTCTTGGAATGGGTCCTGTAACTATGACATTTACTTATGGTAGAAAACAGACATCATATGATGAATTTTACAATCGCGATTTACACATGAAGATTAATGCTGCAAAAAAGAAAAACGGAAGTCATGCCAAAGTTATTGCAGGAGCTTCTGGAACTTGGCAGTACAACTATGATCCAAAGAAGATTCAAGAATATGGATTGTATGCAGTCTTGGAAGGAGAACTTGGTGGCATTGCACCAGAAATTGACGGACATGCTGGAGAATTCTTCAACAAACTAATTGCTGGAGACTTTGAAAACATGAATCCATTTGTCAAGAGTGATTTCAAAGTTGAAGTAAAAGAATTTGGAAAAGATGAAAACAAGTTCCATGGAAGATTTATCCACTATTGGGATGAGCCAGATGTTGAAAGCATACCAAACATCGTAGAACCAAGTATGCACGGAATGGTAGAAGTCATGCGAGGATGTGGAAGAGGCTGCAAGTTTTGTGATGTTACACTACGACCATTAAGATACTATTCACCTGAAAAAGTAAAACAAGAGATTGAGGTAAACATAAAGAAAGGTGGCCAGCGTAATGCATGGCTACACAGTGATGATATCTTCGTCTACGGACTTGATCCGAGAAAGACAAAGAACATGGCTCCAAACAGAGAGGCATTAGAAGAACTCTTCAAGGCTGTCATGTCATGTGGAATTGAACACACCAACCCAACCCACGGTACCTTGGCTGGTGCAATTGCCGATGAAAAACTACTTCCTAACTTGTCCAAGATAATAAAATCAGGTCCTAACAACAAGACTGGTGTACAATGTGGATTTGAAACTGGAAGCCTAAGATTGATTGGAAAATATGCAGACAGAAAACTTGCTCCATACAAGCCAGAAGAATGGCACTGGGTTGTAAAAGAGGGAGTAAAGACCCTAAACGAGAATCACTGGATTCCTGCATTTACACTAATCATGGGCCTTGACAATGCAGAAACAGAAGAAGATGGATGGGATACAATACGACTCATAAACGAGCTAGAACTTGAACAGCCTGAATCTCAGTTTACAGTAACACCTCTTACATTTGTCCCAATTGGATTGCTTGAAAAATCTGAATTCTTTGATATTGGAAATGAATTGACTGCACCACAACTTGGTGTCATGTACAAGACATGGCAGCACAACTTCAAGTATGGAATCCAGAAATTCATGGACAAGACTGGAAGCAACAATACTCTAAAGAAAAAGGCATTCACAGGTCTTGCAAGAGCATTGGGTGGTGTTCCACTTACTGCGATGGAAAAATATGCAAGAAGAAAAGGTGCAGAACACGAGAGAGTAATTGAGACCATCAAGGCAAAATACTGGTAAGACTCTTCTAAAACCAAATACATAAATTGAATTAAAATAAAAGTTGATTCGTGCCAACTCACGGATCGCTTACTAAAGCAGGAAAAGTAAGAGGACAAACTCCAAAAGTTCCATCAAGAGAACGACACGGTNCGCTTACTAAAGCAGGAAAAGTAAGAGGACAAACTCCAAAGGTTCCATCAAGAGAACGACATGGAACTATATCCATCACACGAAACAAGGACAATTTTAGAAAAAGATTTATCCTAAAAAGAGTCCCAGGCCAAAACAAACCAGGCCAACGAAAAAGAAAGTAGCATTTTACAAGTTATCTATATCTGAAATCATTTTATTCTGTTTTGCCAATCTAATTTCCAAATAATCAATGAAACCGTGGATATTAGGGACTTGTGTCATAGTGATGGTGTGATCGTACACTGGAAGACACATCCACGGTTCCATTTGTAATTACTTCTTATCGTATAAAAGACTCGATTAACTTTGTTACTGGAATTATGAATAAAAA
>NZ_RCMC01000287.1 GCF_011319475.1 Candidatus Nitrosotalea sp. FS | reverse complement strand
ATGTCAACATCAGAAGTTGATGACAAAGTCACCGGTTCGCCAGACAACTGTTGCCATTGATATGAGATGGCTTGGAAGTGTGGGTCTGTAGAATCTTCACCAGACAGTGTGATAAAAGTCTGTTCGTTTACAGTAGCCTCACTTACTCTATTTGCAGCTGTTCCAGTTTGAGCAAATGCTGACATGGAAGATGCCGCCAATGAGAAGATTGTAACTGCTAATACAGCGAAAAGTATTCTGGAATTCAACTTGTGTGTTCTAAATTTCCGAATATTAAAAACCTTTCTGTCAAATGGTTTCTTAGCTAGGATCGCTAAGAAAGTTGGCAACAAATTTTATGTTGAAATCGATTTTTGAGCTCAAAATGATCCACTTTTGATCCAAAATCAAGCAAAGCGATTTCCTAGTACTTTACAAATCAGACTTGGCAATATTTCAGCTAAAACAGCTTTGCACCTCACTAGTCCAAGTTTTTGAAATAAAATTGAAAAGGCAGATGGTTTTACTTGCTCCACATCTTTTGCCAGGTCTCAGCAAACTTGTTCATCATATCGCCATATGCTTTTACTTGATCCATTCCAGATTGATTGAATATTTTTTGCCAATTATTTTCAAATTGTTTGAATGTATCAATTCCTGCTTGGCTCATAGATTTCTGCCAGTTTTCAGTAAACTGATTCATAGTTTTGTCACTTGATTCCTTGAGTGCCTTTGCCATGACATCATTATACTTTGTTTGGACATCTTTGGTTGCCTTTTGAAGAGATTCAAAGGCTTGCATCCATGCCTTGAGTGATTTGTTATATTCAAGCCATAGCTTGTCCCAATCTTTTGGAGCAGTAGGTGCTTTTGACATGAAATGATATGGTCACATGACTTGATAAGACTATTGATGGTTATCACAAATCATCCAGAGTTATGATGCCAAGCCAGATTGGAACTATTTCTTTTGGAGATTTTGTTCTTTTTTAAAGTAATACATCCCAATCACAACGCCAACAATGAATGCAATTATTCCACTTGCAACCATGCCCACAGATAGATAGACTATATCACATTTCGTCCCATATTCTACACTACATTTGTTACTCAAGAATGGATCTTCGGCCATCACAGCATTAATTCTCACGGGTTGATTTCCAGTATCAAGTACTTTAATGATATATGATCCACCCTGATTACTTCTTTGTATGATGTGATACAGAAAACCATCTTTGCTTTCTTTTTCAAAAGTCATACCGTTAGGATCTACACCTTCTAACTTTACAGATACAGACGATGGTATTGCGTGTACTATGATGACATTGTGTTCTTTTAGATTAGCTGAAAGAATTGTAGAGTTTACAAATTGATTTGGAAGAATCTGTTTATCTGTAAATATACTAAATGTTGTTCCGATGATTGACTCTACTGATTGGTATGAAGTATCAAAGAGATTGGCTCCTACGATTACTACAATCAAACCAATTGCCGCGATTATAGGACCGCGTATCAGAGAGAGTTTTACCAAGCGTAATAAAACTCGCACTAGTGCCTAATAAGAAACTTGCAGTAAACTGATGCATCTCATATTTTTCAAAGCATACAAAGACTATCACACAATATCATCTCAATGTTTATGATGGTGTCCACTACAGTACTAAATAGCACTTGAAGAAAATTATCATAATTTCAATAATTATCATGTGTCTTGTTGTAATGCCCTCAAATGCATTTTCTGCAACACCCATACAACTTAACAAAAAAGTATTTGGTTGGACTGACAGANGCATTTGAAGAAAATTATCATAATTTCAATAATTATCATGGGTCTCATCATAATACCCCAAAATGCATTTTCAGCAACATCGCCCATACAACTTAACAAAAAAATATTTGGCTGGACTGACCGCGTATACATTACAATCTATGCCCCAGATTTCAACTCAGATCCAAATCTGATAGATGAAATCGGAGTTACCGCAGATGATAAAATTACAGTCTCTACAAGTGGCAACAGCATACCATATCGTTTGGTAGAGACAGGTCCAAACACAGGAATATTTAGCGGGTATGTAACACTCACTGGAGACCCTACGGCAAAGGGAGCAACCGGGGTAGACGGACATGGTACAAATCCCACGGGGATTCAATCAACATGCAATCCCGTATGTGGTCCAACAAACGGTTTTCTTCCAAGTAACAGAAATGATGGGGTTACAGTCTCGTTTGAGTACAATCGTGATCAAGTGGTCACAGGGTCTGGAACAATTCAATGGAATCTAGGAACCATAAAATGGCTACAGCCAAGTTATCCCGTAAACAGTCAAGGAACATTACAGATAACCGACTTGGATATGAACCTCAACCCAGATGCAATTGACAAATTTGATGTAAATGTTTGGTCAGATTCAGATTCCGGAGGCATCAAGGTATCAATGACAGAGACAGGTCCAAACACAGGAGTCTTTCAAGGAACCGTCTACTNAATTTGATGCAAATGTTTGGTCAGATTCAGATTCTGGAGGTATCAAGGTGACAATGACAGAAACAGGCCCAAACACTGGAATCTTTCAAGGAAATGTATACCTTACAACAGATTTGAGCTCATCTGGAAATAGAATACACGTTACACCAGGAGACACCATAACTGCAGATTATACAGACAGGACTCTACCTCTTCCATATTCACCATCTGACCAATTACACATTACTGCAACAACTACTGTAGGCACCTCACTTCCGCCATTAGAACAGGCATCTATAGACAGTGCAAGGGTAGTAAACTCGACAGGAAAACCAGTTGACAAGGTAAACGTAAACCAACAGGTACAAGTTGTTTCAAATGTTACAAACGAGGAAAATAGAGACCAACCATTTGCATATCTTGTGCAAATACAAGACAGTAATGGAATTACANCAACAGATTTGAGCTCATCTGGAAACAGAATACATGTTACGCCAGGGGATACAGTAACTGCAGATTATACAGACATGACTCTGCCTCCTCCACATTCACCTTCTGACCAATTACATATCACTGCAACAACAATTGCAGGTACATCTCTTCCTCCATTAGAGCAAGCACCTGCAGATAATGCAAGAGTGGTAGACTCGACAGGAAAAGCAGTTGACAAGATAAGTGTAAACCAACAGATCCAAATTGTTTCAAATGTTACAAATCAAGAAAATAGAGACCAACCATTTGCATATCTAGTACAGATACAAGACAACAATGGAATCACCGTTTCACTGTCTTGGATAACAGGTTCAATGGCACCAAAGCAGACCCTGAATCTAGGACAGTCATGGATGCCACATACTGCAGGAACATATGTTGCGCAAATATTTGTGTGGCAGAGCATATCCAATCCAAATGCATTATCACCTCCGCTATCAGTACCAATTCAGGTTAGCTGATATCTTCACACTTGGCACCAGACTGATTTCATAAAACACAATTAAATAATTCCCAATGGTATTTTATGACATGCTGTATGGCAAGGCATTTGCAATTGTTTACTCTAACAAAAAGTACCTTTACTTGTCATGTGTAATATTTGTCACACTGCTTGTGTCACTTTCCATAGTTTCAGAGTTTATTTTTCTCTCGCCTACAATAGTATTTTATGTTCCAGCATATGCATTTGCTGACTTTATCATAATTGTAACAATCTCGGCCCTATCAGGAATTGTTGCAAGTTTTAGCATCTACCGCATACGCATTATGAAAAATAGCTTGAAGAGATCAGGAATTGGTTTTTTCGGGTCCATCATAGGTGCGGGAGCAGGAGCATGCAGTTGCGGATCAATCGGGTTTTCTATAGTATCAGTCTTTGGCACCATAGGCGGAACAGCTACTTCATTTCTTACAAATTATGAGACACCATTAAGATTGATATCAGTTGCAATTTTGTGTTACACATATTATGTATCTGCAAAAGACATAACCGTCAAGTGCAAGATCATCAAGTAAATTCATCATTAAAAATACGAGTTATCAGAATCAAGGACTAACACAGGTAAAGTTTCCATACTGACCTTGAAGACCAGCTGCCCGTGCAATCGCTGCATTAGTAGAATCATTTTGTATTGTAAGGTGACAAGTTGGACTAGAGTGTGTACTTGCACTAAACTTGTTTGCAAGAGCAAGTGCTGCAACGACTGACGAGTTTTCAGGATGAGCCTTGTCAAAGAAAGTGTGGCCAACAATTTCAGGTATTACAATCAGCAATACAATAACAATTGCAAATATGTTGATTGTTTTCTTGCGACTTGGGTTCAATATTCCAAACTTTGTAGAAGGTCATTATAATTGTCAAGATTATTGCCAATTTTTGCAACAAGAAATTATGTTATACCAAAATACACAGATTGAATCTTTATCAGTCAGAATCACATAATGGTACCATTGAACAGATCGGGTGCAACAACTAGAAACGATTCTGTGGAATCATTACACAAAAAAGCACTCAAGTCACAAAAGGATGGAAATCAGGAAGAAGCTGTGCTAAACCTAGATAGGGCTTTGGAGATTGAGCCAAATAATGCCGAACTATTGTATGACAAGGCAATATCATTTCAGATGCTGCTAAGGTTTGATGATGCAATAGAGTATTACGATAAATCGTTGAGAATAGATCCCAACAACTTTGGGGCATTTGTCAACAAGGGGCTGTGTTTGTCAAACCCCAACATGAACAGATACGAGGATGCACTGGAATGTTTTGAGCAGGCCCTAAGACTAGTACCAAATGATCCCGGTGCCCTATCACTCAAAGGATATTCACTTGACAGCGTAGGCAGGTATCGAGAGGCAATAGATTGCTTTGACAAGATTCTTCAAACCCAGCCAAAGGAGACAAATATCATAATAAACAAAGGCCTTGCTCTGTCACATCTTGGTAAGTATGATGAAGCCATAGCATACTTTGATACAGTACTAGATTACGAGCCAGACAATTTTTTTGCCATGCAATTAAAACAAGAGGCTGTAAATAGTATGAAACGAGACTTTTTACAATAATTCTTGATCTTGTTTGAGATCAAATTTGTAATCAGCACAAAATGTAACACATGACAAACGGACAATGATTATATAGTAAAAAATTAGAGTCTGGGTGTTGAACAAGAAAGACGCACAAGGAATTGTAAGAGAGATACGTGTCATTAGCCAGTACGTTAGATTTGCAGGCGTAATAGACAGTAAAGGAAAAGTTGTAGCATATGAGAGAAGGCCAGGACATGAGCCATTACTTAGCATAAAAAATACATCCGACCAGTTTTCACATCTTGCAATCAAGACTCGCATGGCATCCCAGTTTAACAAGCAGCTTGGCGATGTACAATTCATGTGGGAGGAAAGAGAAAAGGTGCAGACCATCTCTTTTGCACTGGGCAAAAATACCGTATGGGCATCAATAGATAAAAAAGTAATTCGCTCCGAAGTGCTCAGAATAATAGATAATTGCTTACCCATCGTAAGGAAATTTTCATAAAATCATGAACAAGTCAATACCAATAATTGCAGTAACCCTGACTCTATTATTTTCCACAGGTTTAGCATATGCAACAAGTCACAACACTTCAATGTTTTCAGACGCTACAAGATATGCCGATTCAAACTCTTACAAAAATGCCACCTATAGTTTTTCCATCCAGCCTCCCCTGAACTGGGTAATTTTGCACAACTTGCCAACAAACATGTCAGGTAACGCAATAGTGGTATTTTCAAATAATGACAAAACCCAATATGCCACATTTGGAATTTATCACAGATATATCGCACAAAATGTCATAGATACAATAAACAGTCATTCAGATAACGACATACTTGCCACAATCAACCAAGAAATTACAAGTCCAAGCCCAGATTCTAAGACAAAAATGTACAATGGAATAGTTGATAGATTCAATGACGGAATACGTGTTACAGCCAGTTCTGTTACACAGTATACAACAGACAATTCAACATCATTTAGTGAGAGCATATTTTATTATCNCAATATGCAACATTTGGGATTTATCACAGATACATCTCACAAAATGCCATAGATCAAATAAACAGCCATTCGGATAACGACATCCTTGCCACAATCGACCAAGAGCTAACAACCCCAAGCATAGATTCCAAGACAAAAATGTACGGTGGCGTAGTGGATAGATTCAATGACGGAGTACGTGTTACAGCCAATTCTGTTACCCAGTATACAATGGACAACTCGACATCATTTAGCGAGAACATATTTTATTATCTCAACAATGGAAATCAATACACGTTAGCTTTAACAAGCAACCCAGCAGGCATTGACAAAAATTCGCAGTTCTTTGAAGACTCGGCAAATACATTTCTGGTCACTCAGACTAACCCAGTTCCAGAATTTCCCATTGCCTTGACGATACTAGTAGCAGGAATGTTCTCAATCATCTTAATTTTCAGAGCAAGGGGCTTTGCCGCAATGATAGATCGTACTTGAGGTAAAAAATACTACCTACGAACAGCCGTGGAATGATTTCATGATCGGTCCAACATACTAAAGCCACATAGGCAAAACATGCGATAAAGGTCTAAAAATCCTGAGTGAACAGTTATTATGTAGCATTTAGCAACGGAGATCATGTCAACAGAAGACAGACAAATGTTTCCTGCCACATGCGCAGACTGTAAAAAAGAAACACAGGTTCCCTTCAAACCAGCAGAAGGAAGACCAGTATATTGCAAAGAATGTTTACCAAAACATCGTCCAGCACGCAGATTTTAGGCTGAAAAACGCTTAAAAAAAATTTTTTTGAACTAAACCATATTGTTAGATCAGAACGATTAAGTTCATTTCAAAAATTGTGTAGTCATTGTCAAAGATCCAGTCTGCAGAAAATTTTGTAAAAGAGCGATACCTTGGCACAATAAGAAAGGATGCAAACATTTCACACTATGAACACTTGACAGCAGTTGTAACAAGGCTCAAGAATCTCGGAGTAACAGATGAAGATACACTAGCTGCTGCCTGGCTCCAGGACATCATAGACTATACAAATACAAGCTTTGACGAATTGGACCAGAGATTTGGTTCCAGTGTTGCAGTTCTTGTCTTGTCAATGTCAAAGGACAAGAGCCTTCCAAAATCAATACAAGAAGAACAATATGTAAAACAACTAAAGGAATCAACCCTTGATGCAAAATTGATCAAGTTATGCGACATATCTTCAAGCATCAAAAATTTGAAAAATTCACCGCTTTCAAGGACAAGAAAAATAAAGGAAATGAAAAAGAAACTATACTATCTGAACGTGATAAAACCAGACCTGATTAAAAACAAGGATCAGATTCCAGGAATTGCGGGTTTTGTAAATGGGGTTAATGAGGTCATTACATCATACGGGTTACGACCTGTTGTGTTTCAGTGACTACATGAGATCAATTCAACAAACCTTTTAGAGTTGAAAACAGAAAAGAGATTCCATGGTACTTGGCCCAGAAATCAAAAAAGAGTTGGAAAATGCAATCAAAAACTGGTGCCCTAATGTAACCATCCTCAAAAAAGGTGAGACACGACTGCAAAAGGTTTGGAAGTTCAAGAGTGGTTCGGACTTCATATACGGATACCTAGTAGGCCAGATGGAAGGATACATTGCAGGATTGATTGTTGGAAGACACGGAAAGATACCAGACTCAGATGAAAGCAAAGAGATCAGAAAGATGGTAGAGGTACGTGCAAAAGAGATAAGGCAAGTAATGTCATCACACGAGAAAAAAGATAAAGCAAATTGATATTTTGTACCGTGTCAGACTTTTATTGAGCCAGTACACCCCTCAAGCATGGCACTAGATAAAAAAGATAAAAAAATTCTAGATAGCATGATAGACGAAGAGATATCCAAGATCCCAGGACTGGTCAAAAATCTTCGCCTGCCCCAATTCCAAGCAGCATTTCAGATAGGAAACGAGTCAGAATATGTCTACGGGTACACCCATGGCTCCATCATAGGCAAGTTTGAGACATATTATTTTGTTGTACATTCAGGTAAAAAACCAACAGGAATCGAAGTAGACGAGATAGGAAAAACAATATTTGAAAAATCAGGCGACATAAGAAACGCCATTTCAAATATCAAATAACTATTTACAAAAAAATTCAGTTTGAATTCAAGACAGAGATAATGGTATTCACATATCAAGAACAAATATCAGATATCAAACAAATCTAGCAAAATATGATTCAAATTGAATTATTAGATAAAAATAAGAAAAATATAGGAAACAGATTGTTATCTGAATGCCTTATTTTATTGGGAACCTTCTACTAGTTCAGCAGAAGCAAATCTCTGGCCTACTTGGGTAATTCTTACCTTTGCATTCTGGCCAGCTTTGCCGTCTTTAACAAATATTACAAAGCCTTCTACTCTTGCAATACCGTCGCCTTTTCTACTGATTTCAGTAATGGAAACGTCGTATTCCTTTCCGGTTTCTACTGGTTTTGGGCTGTTATCAAAACTTCTACCGCCACCGCCGCCGAATCTTCGACCGCCGCCGCCGTAACCTCCGCCTGATCGTCCGCCGTAACCGCCGCTGCCTCTATCGTTGTAACTCATCGTCGCACCTCCTTCTGATCGTGGAATTGATGATACTCAATAAAAATGCTCGAAATTTGTTTTTGATGTCAAAAATTTGACTCTTTATCGATCATTCGCTCATTTCATTATGCTTAATACGGATAGCGGAGCCAATTATTCATGGCAAAAGCCAAAGCAAAACCAAAAGCAAAATCAAAAGCAAAAGCAAAGAAGAAATAAAATAATTTGACCTGTAAAAAAGGTCTTATCCTTTTTCTAAACTAACTATTGTATACCATATTTTAAAAAAATAACAGTCTTGAATTTTTAATAGTAAGAACCTCTTGAATGATATCATGGTATCATCAAGTGAGATTGCCAAGAAATCAATAATGCTACACAAGAAACTAAAGGGCACTATACTACTAGGCAAAAAGTCACGAAACCTGAGCATAAAAGAAATCCAGTTGATATACACACCAGGTGTTGCTGCAGTATCAAAAGAAGTCTTTGATCATCCCGAAAAAAAATTTGTTCTTACATCAAAAAGAAATAATGTAGCAATCGTAACAGATGGTACAAGAATTTTGGGTCTTGGAAATATTGGACCGTATGCAGCAATGCCAGTAATGGAGGGCAAGGCAATATTGTACAAGCAGTATGCTGGAATTACTGCATTTCCAATCTGTCTTGGTACAACAGATAAAAAAGAAATAATTCAAACCATTACTGCAATAGAACCAGTATTTGGCGCAATAAATCTAGAAGACATTGAATCACCAAAAGTTTTGGAAATTTCAAAAGAGTTGCAAGAAAAAATACCAATTCCAGTATTTCATGACGATAGACACGGTACATCAGTTGTAGCACTGGCAGCCCTTGTGAACTCACTTGCTCTTGTCAAAAAACAATTAAACTCGGTAAAGATCATTGTCGCAGGTGCAGGCTCGGCAGGGGTTGGCATAACAGAACTACTACAATTTGCAGGATGCAAGAATCTGATTGTAGTTGATTCAACAGGGGCAATTTACAAAGGTAGAAGAAAAAACATGAATCAGTACAAAAATGAAATTGCCGCACATACAAATCCAAAAAGAGAGAAAGGCACTCTTGAAGATGTGATGAAAAATGCAGATGTCTTTATCGGGGTTTCAGGGATTAGCAATCTAGTCACCGAAGATACCATAAAATCTATGAAAAAGGACTCGATAGTGTTTGCTCTGACCAACCCAGAGCCAGAGATTTATCCACCCATGGCAAAAAAAGCAGGCGCAAAAATTGTTGCTACAGGCAGTTATCAGTTCAATAACAGAGTAAACAATGCATTAGTCTTTCCGTATCTAATGAGAGCAATTCTTGATCATGGAATACAAAAAATAGATACAAAGATACTATATGCCGCAGCAATTGCGGTTGCAAACACCATACCAAGAAAACAACTTCATTATGAGAACATAATACCAAACGTTGGAAACAAGAATCTTCAGCAAAACATATCTAGAGCATTAAAAAGATTTTATAAAAAATAATGCCTGCATGAATGGCATTGTGAACGATCAGCTTTTTATTATAACTATACCTTGGATCCTAACATGGTCATATCAAAGACTGTAAAATTAGACCAATTCTGCAAATTCATACTAGATGCTGACAGGAACATACGCTCTGTCTCAATACTAGATGATAACGGCAGACTGCTTCATGGCATAGCACATAGAGGGTTTACACAACCAAGTTTAGAAAAATGGAATGATGTTCACCACATGGAATGCACATTAGATGTTTCACTTGGAGCAAAATTTGATGATCTCTATGGACCAATTAGATACCATCATTCAGACAAGGACGACTTTGTAATGTTTAGTTTCCCATACCACAGAAATATAATCATCGTTACAAGTACAAAAAGAGTAAGCCCAATTACGTTATCAACAAAGATAGCTCACATGATAAACGATTTCAAAAAGACTTGAAGTTATTTTTGTGAATATACTAGGTAGCTTTTAGCGCTTGCATAACCTTCTGCATGTCATTTATTGGGACAATTTTCACGGTACTTGTTGTTGATATTCCCACATGTATACACATCTGCTCTATATCATGTGCACTCTTTGCATCCAAGATTATTATCCACTCGTGCTCAAGAACTGACATGTAAAAACCCAACACTTTGGTTATATTGAATTTCTTTTGTGTTGCTTTCATTTTTCCTTGTATTTCTAGGAAAATTTTTTTGCTGTTTTTATTATTCATGGGACATAGATCGGGGCTATGTATCGCAAAGACTCCAAATAACACAAGTACCCTCCAAGTATATTTCTAATAATCTTAACAATTATNTAATAAATCTTAACAATTATGAAAAACAAGGGACAATTTCAGACTAACCCACATACCAGATCAGATAAAATCAAATAAAAAATTAAGAATTTAAATTGTTTAAATCACAGAATGAGCAAACAAACACATGATAAAGCACATCATGGTGCCATATGATAAATCAGAGTCTGCAACTCATGCATTTGAATATGCAATTGACATGGCAGTAAAATACAGTGCAAATATCAGCATTGTTACATGCGTTTCAATACAGACACCAACAGAGCCATATTTTGGAACAGCATACATTGAAGCTACACGACTTTTAAAAGAAGATGCAATAAAATCAACACAAAGTCTAGAATCAAGATTAAAAGAATCAAAGATACAGTACAAAATCGACGTACTAGAAGTAACATCAATTATAGATTCACTGACATCGTATGCAGAATCTCACAACGTAGACTTGATAATAATGGGCTCACGTGGATTTGGAGGTTTTAAGAGATTGTTGCTTGGAAGTGTTGCAAGTGGCGTGTCACAGCATTCAAAATGCCCAGTCTTGATTGTGAAATAATATTCTGGAACGATATATCAATACAGAAATCAAAGTCACTTTCTATATCTAGATGCAAATGTATTTGCAGATTCGCCCAAATCTTTTACAAACTGTTGGCGCAATATGGTACCATACACAACTAGATCTCTTGCCAACATGTCCAATCTTGATTCGAGTTTTGGATTCATTTTTCCATCGGTAAAATCTTCACGGTCATTTATGGATACACCATAAGGCATGCTCCACCCATAACATTGTCTTATTGCGGTTCTCATTTGATCCATTGCTGTCAAACCTTTTTCATGAGATGCACAGATGTACCCAAAAGTTTTTCCTGCAAACTCCGCCCAGAAATAATCAAGAAAGTTTTTCATCGCACCAGACATGGAACCATGGTAATCAGGCGTAGAAAGAATCAAGGCATCTGCCCAGGATACATCTTCTGTTATCTTTTTTATCTCAAGGCTTGAATCGTTTTCGCCTGGATCGTACAATGGCAATTTATTTTGCCTTAGATCAAATATCCTAGTCTCTGCGCCATACTTACTTGCAAGATTCAAGGCTACGGATAGCGCTGTTGTGCTAGATGCTTTGTCACGTAGGCTAGAACCTACTCCTAGAACTCTAAATGTCATACATGTATCACCATTTTATTTGATAAATAATCTCATTTTAGTGTTAACACATAACACCAGATATGCAAGTGTGACCGAGTTTTACAATCCCAAGTCAAATAATAATAGGAACTCCCAACATATACCGAGTGAAAACATATTGAAATTTTTCATAGAATTCAACCCATGCAGAGAGTGCAAGGACATCATCAGAGAAGCAAATGAAAGTTTGTCCATGGATGAAGGATCAAAGAAACTTTTACGACACATAACATACAACCATACCGAAGTAGCACAAGCAATAATCGAAGAACTTCCAAAACAAGCAGACAAGGAAAACTTTCCGTGGTTTAGATAGAATACGTTCTATTCAGATCTAGCCCTGCCAAATAACCATTTACAGATATGATGTGTTTTGCGAGTGGTCCGCGCTACNGTGGTTTAGATAGGATACGTTCTATTCAGATCTAGCCCTGTCAAACATCCATTTACAGATATGATGTGTTTTGTGAGTGGTCCATGCTATGCTCCAGTACAGATGACATTGGAGTTTCCAGTCTACTCAGGGTTTTTTTCTTGATGAATCCAACTGTCATGATATCAGCACGAAATATCAAACTAAGCAGCCAATCAAATCCGACTTTGATTTTCTTTTCACGTGTTGGCAAGTGCGCCCAATAAAATGATCTCCACAAGACCCATGCTGTAAATCCACGTACTTTTTTTCCGTTAAGAAGTGCAACACCAGTTCTTTTTCCTATCGTAGCCATCACACCTTTGTTATGATACAGAAACGGTTTCATCAAATTTACATTACCAGAAATAGATGCAACCAGATTTTCTGAGACTAGCTTGGCTTGCCCCTTATTGCAATCTGCGCAGTTGTAGGATATACGGTATTAGTTTTACTGTCAACCAGATTAGCACAATCTCCTAGCGCAAAGACAGTGGGATTATCTTTTAGTCGNCGGTATTAGTTTTACTGTCAACCAGATTAGCACAATCTCCCAACGCAAAGACATTGGGATGATCTTGTAGTCTCATNTTGGCTTGCCTTATCGCAATCTGCGCAGTTGTAGGATATATCGTGTTAGTTTTGTTGTCAACCAGATTGGCACAATCTCCTAATGCAAAGACATTAGGACGATCTTTTAGTCTCAGGTATTGGTCAACTATCACGCGACCTGACTGGCCATGTTCGCACTTGAGTGTAGATATAAGAGGATCTACTACAACTCCACCTGCCCAGATAAGAGTAGCACAAGGAATTATGGCATTGTCACTTAGGAGCACATGATCTTCTGCGGCATCTACTGCCTTGGTGTTTGTGATTACTTCGATTCCTGATTTTTGAATATAATCAAGTGCAAATTTACCAAGCTCATCACCAACTTCAGGCAAGATGCCTTCTCGTGCAGATACAACAATTGTACGAATTTTTTTTGAATCAATATTTTTGTAATAGCTTTTTGTGGCATCTTTTAAAAAGTGATGTATCTCAGTAGCTATTTCTATTCCGGCAAATCCACCACCGACTACAATGAATCGTAAAAGTTGTTCCTGGAGAATAGGATCTCTTTCTTGGTCAGCACATTCCAATACACTGATGATATGATTTCGTATGGCTATAGCATCCTCCAATGTCTTTATTGTAAATGCAAATTCTTCGATGTTGGCATTGCCAAAGAAATTATCCTTGCTGCCAAGTGCAAGAACAAGATAATCATATTCTAGTATAGTTTCTTTTTGATCAAATATTCTAGTTACAGAGACATGCTTGTTTTCCATATCGATTGAGAGAATTCTGGCATGGCAAAAATTTGCAGTTTTACAAAAAGATCTAATCGGCGTAGTGATATCGCTTGCATGAAGCATTCCAGATGAAACTTCAGGTAACATTGGAGTAAAAAGAAAAAAATTATCTTGACTTACTAGAGTAATTTCAACGTCATTTCTTTTGAACTGTTTTTGTAATTCACGCAATACATTGCTGCCTGCAAATCCCCCTCCGAGTATCAATATCTTGGTTTTTGCAGGATTTTGTGTACTAAATTTTCTTATCATTTTGGGTCACTTTCACCTTTTTCAACAAGAAGATAAAAGCAATGCGTATCAGCTAACAAGATGGATTTATGGTATCAGTATACCGCCCATACCACAACGTTAGAANACAAGAAGATAAAAGCAATGCGTATCAGCTAACAAGATGGGTTTGTGGTATCAGTATACCACCATACCACAACGTTATAGTGCATAGAATTTATTCGTCCATAGCAAGAGTCAGTCATGAATAAAGACAAGGGTGTCTGTAAAGGACTTTGCAAAGAACATAAGGTTAGAAAGCCAAGAGATGGCACTAGCCGCTACTTGTCAGGTCAGGTACGATGCCAGATTTGCGGGGTTTTCATGTCAAGAGAGGCATGCCATGACAAGCAAGACAGGCCTGCAACTGATGATACGGTAGACCTGTATTGTAATTGTTGTAACTGCATGGTAAGATCAAGACCAAGAAACANGTACAAAAAGCACATTTTTACCAAAATTCTTTTCATTTATTGATCGAAAATAATTCCTCCGTATGACTTATCAACAATAAGGTACAAAGACTTGCATTGTTTTGTGGGGACAAAAACATGAGAAATTTACAAAAAAGTGATTTTGTAATAATAACATCAATCATATCTATAATGGCAATAGCAAGCATTGGTTTTTTTGCAAACCAGTCTTTTGCTCAAACTGCGACAGTACCTGACGCACCAACAGGATTTAGTGCACTAGCTGTATCCCCTACAAGTGTAAATCTCAACTGGAATCCGCCTCAGAATAATGGTGGCTCACCGATTACAGGATACAGGATAGATTACAGGATTGCACCATCGTCGACCTATTCCACACTTGTGACATTAGGAAATCTTACAACATATACCCATTCTGGTTTGACTACAACCAAGACATACATCTACAGAGTTTATGCAATAAATGCAATTGGTACCGGAAACCCTACACCTGAGCAACCTGCAACTCCCACAACCAGTTCTGCACCGCCAAAACACATTGCTCCAAATCCTCCACAGAATCTTGTCGCATCAATATATTCTTCAACGCAGATAAATCTCTCATGGAGTGCGCCATCACCTAACGGCGGACCGCCAGTGACAGGATACAGGATAAATTACACGCTAGACTCGGGGGCTCCCATTAACATAGTAGCAAACTCTGCCAGCACACTTACCACTTACTCACATACAGGATTACAGGCAGGACATACCTACACTTACAAAGTTTATGCGATAAATTCTATTGGCATAGGCAATGAATCAAACACAGCAACAGCTGTGCCCACACAGATCATAACAGTTCCAGGC
>NZ_RCMC01000103.1 GCF_011319475.1 Candidatus Nitrosotalea sp. FS | reverse complement strand
GGCAAAAGCCATTATGAAAAGAATAAGACCGATTCCAACAAGTGCAGCCAAATGAAGTCCGCCCNCAATGCCACCTGGATCATCACTACCTACGGCTCCAGGTATTTTAGTAAGAAAGTCCCATGATAGCGCGGCCGACCCGTTAGTAAAAACATTAACCAAGATTGCAATAAGTGGAACAATAGCAACTACAACACATAGAAATACTGCCCCTTTGACTATTTTATCCAGTACGAGTCTCCTGCCAACGTTGTAACGAAAATGTGTTCTGAATTCTGCTCTTTGTTCANCAATACCACCCGGATCATCACTACCTACTGCTCCAGGTATTTGAGTAAGGAATTCCCATGATAGTGCAGCTGATCCATTAGTAAAGACATTAACTAGTATGGCAATAAGTGGGACAATAGCAACTACCACACATAGAAAGACAGCACCTTTGACGATTTTATCTAACAAGAGTCTTCTGCCAACGTTGTAACGAAAATGTGTCCTAAACTCTGCTCTTTGTTCTGGTGTTATCATGCCAATACTGCCCCCTCATGTGATTTGACAACTTTTGCAACAAGAAGATGTGCCACTACATTAATGGCAAAAGCCATTATGAAAAGAATTAGACCGATTCCAACAAGTGCTGCCAAGTGAAGTCCGCCTTGAGAAGCTTCAGCAAATTCATTTGCCATGATACTAGCCATTGTTTGTCCAGGTTGAAACAAAGAAGATGGAAAGGCTGCGGCTCCAGTTGCGTTTCCTATCAACATGGTAACTGCCATAGTTTCTCCCACAGCTCTTCCAAGACCCAGTATAGATGCGCCAATCAAACCTGATTTTGAGTATGGCAATACTGCAAGTCTGAAAGCTTCCCATTTTGTTGCTCCAAGCATGTATGCAGCTTCACGTTGACTGTTTGGCACTGCCAACATGATCTCTTTTGAGATAGATGCAATTGTAGGAATTATCATAATGGCTAGAACTATACTAGCTGTAAGAATATCTAATCCAAACGGAGTTCCAGCAAATATTATGCTGTTGTCTCCAAAAATATTGTGAAGTGGAACTTCAATCCAGTCTTTAATATAAGATCGAAATACAAGTAGACCCCATAAACCATATACAACACTTGGAACAGCTGCTAAAAGTTCTATCACCATAGCAAGCGGTGTTCTTAACAATCTAGGCGAGAGTTCAGAAAGGAACATGGCAATTCCAAAGCTTAGAGGTATTGCTATTGCCATGGCAATTCCAGCATTAACAAGAGTGCCCATAATGTAAGGTGCAGCTCCATAAGACTCCCTACCTTCCACAGAATTCCAATCAGATCCAGTAAGAAATGAAATGCCTTCTTGTTGCCATACTTGGGCTGAGCCACTACCAAGGTTAAACACAATTAGCGCAATAATTGCAAGAACATAGGTAGCAGCACCTATAGCAACATACTTGAAAATTTTATCTANAATCAGATCCAGTAAGAAATGAAATACCTTCTTGTTGCCACACTTGGGCCGAGCCGGTACCAAGGTTGAACACAATTAGTGCAATAATTACAAGAACATAGGTAGCAGCACCTATAGCGATATACTTGAAAATTTTATCTATGTGAGGTGACCCTTTTTTCATTTTAATGGTCATCATATAGCATATTTGGCTATCAAACCAGATATGAGAAGTTCGACCATAATTTCTTAGGTTTCATAGTTCACTATAGAACTATATAGATATACATAGAAGCCGGAGACAAGTGCTTTAATTATAAGAATTACAAGGTAAGCATTGTCTGAGATACTAAACGATAAAGAGGTTAGAAAACTACAACTCGTAGGTGGATCTACATATGTTCTGTCACTTCCAAAAAAATGGGTTGATGAACTAAAACTAAAGACAGGCGACCCAGTCTCCATAATCAAAAATGTGAACAAGTCTCTTTCAATATTACCAACACAAAACTCTTCAGCTCCAAAGATCTCAAAATCAAAGACGATCATCAGCCAGAAAGATTCCGTAGAATCAATTCAAAGAAAAATTATTGCAATGTATTTGGCAGGATATCAGATTATCGAGATTCATGCAAAAGGAGGCAGGATTCAACTAGAACACAAGCAAGCAATAAGAGATCTAGTAAGAAAAAACATGATTGGAACAGAGATAGTAGAATCTACTCCCGAGTCTCTTACAGTTCAGATTTTAACTAGCCTTCCAGAACTTTCCATAAATGATGCACTAAAGAGAATGTTTTTGCTCACATCAACAATGCATAGACAAGCAATTGACGCTCTAAAAGAGATGGATGTGGAGTTGGGCGAAGAGATTACGCATTTAGATGATGAGGTAGATAGATTCAGTTTGTACATATTAAGAAATTTAACACTTGCAGTAGAACATGAAAAAATTCTTCGGGACATTGGACTCAAAAAACCATCAGACTGTATCAGTTACAGAATAGTGGTAAAATCAATTGAAAGGATAGCAGACCATGCCGTATCAATTGCAAGCAGGATAAAGTTCCTAAAATCAACCTTAGAGCCATCATTAATACAGAAAATAACTCGCCTAAGTGAGGATTCACTCAAGGTGTTTGAGGATTCCATCTTGGCTCTAAACAAGAGAGATTATGCACTTGCAGACAATGTTGCCTCCAATGCACGTAGAATAGCTGAGAAAGAAAGAGAATTCACAGATAGTCTGGAAGAATCAAAAAAATATTCTAGCGTAATCAAATTTGTCTTGGAAGATATCCGCAGGACAGCAGAATATTCAAGTGACATAGCTGAAGCAGTCATTAACGAAACAGTGCAGGACGTAATTTCAGAGAATAATGTACTCTAAAACGGGTACAAAACACTAGATCGGTCCAATTTTTCAATCTATATAGATTTGATGTCCTATATAGAACAGGTATTTATCTATGAAGCTTAGGATGGACTACATGGCTCAGTGGATGTCATGGATAAAATCAAACGATAAAGAAATCATTGCAATATTAAACGATCTTGCAAGTAAAGCAGAAGAGTCTGCAAAATTATTGGTAGAACTGTTTGTAAACTTTGATAAATTAAATGAGATTCATTCTCAGATCGAGAAGATAGAAAAAGAAGCTGACAAATTAACACACTCGGTCTTTGAGGAACTAAACAAGACATTCATCACCCCATTAGACAGGGAAGACATATCCAGAATAGCATCAAAGACAGACGATATTATAGACTACATTGATGGAATAGTTGGTAGGATTATTGGTTTTAAGATAAAGTCACCTCCACCACATATGCTTGAAATTGCAAAAGAAATCCACAATTCCACAAAAGAGATCAATTTAATGATTACAAGGTTAAACAAGGTAAAGGCAGACAAATCATTAATCGAACACTGTAGAGCCATAAATGAACAAGAACATCGTGTTGATGTAATATATCGTAAAGCCATTGGGGAGTTATTTGAAACTACAGATGTCATCAACATAATCAAGATGAAAGATACCTATGAAGCACTTGAACATGCTTCAGATAGATGTCTTGATGTTGCTGATTCCATCGAGGACATTGTTCTCAAGTACACATAGGTATTGTCCATGATCGAATTAGCGATTGGAGCAATTGTAGTAGCACTAGTTTTTGATTTTCTCAATGGGTTTCATGATGCCGCAAATTCGATTGCAACCATAGTCGGAACAAGAATTCTGAGGCCATTGCATGCAGTTACCTTGGCTGCAGCGGCAAATTTTATTGGTCCATTTCTATTTGGAGTTGCAGTTGCCACAACAGTTGGAAAGGGAATCATAAATCCAGATTTTGTAACACTGAACATAATAATTGGTGCCTTGGCAGGGGCCATAGTTTGGGATATTATAACATGGTTGCTAGGATTACCAACTTCTAGTAGTCATGCATTAGTGGGTGGAATCATAGGGGCTGGAATTGCAGGGGCAGGTTCTCACGTGATAATACTGGATGGGATTCAAAAGGTAGGAATGGGAATTCTAGTCTCGCCAATAGCAGGTTTTGCCGCTGCATTTGCAATGGGGTTAGCTATAATGACAGTATTTGCAAAGGCAAAACCACATGCAGTAAATTCTGCATTTGGAAGATTGCAGCTAGTTTCTGCCACGTATTTTTCCTTGACCCATGGAGCAAACGACGGACAAAAGACAATGGGGGTCATTGCATTGATTTTACTAACTCAAGGTGTAATTACAAAGTTTAGTGTTCCATATTACGTGATCATAATGGCCGCGTTAGCAATAAGTCTTGGAACTTTCTTTGGCGGATGGCGCATAGTAAAGACAATGGCAGTAAAGATCACTCAGCTTAGACCATACCAAGGCTTTGCAGCAGAGACAAGTGCAGCAAGCATACTTGCAACTCTTGCATGGCTTGGAATTCCTGCAAGTACTACACATGCAATTTCTGGAAGCATAATGGGAGTGGGAGCAGTAAGAAGAATGTCTGCAGTGAGGTGGAGCATAGGAAAAAGAATTGTGTGGGCATGGGTAATCACCATACCTGCCAGTGCAGCAGTGTCATTTGTCATAATGCTATTCATAAAAGCAATATCTCACTAAAACTTCATCATACACTATTACGAATCAATACACGGTCTTCAACAATTTCATCGTCAACATCAATTACTACAACTTAAAAGAAATGATACATTACAATAAATAAAATGAAAAAATTCATACAAATAAATAAAAAAATATTTCATAAAAGATTTGAAAAGATTTTAAACGATTTTTGCCAGAAACTAGACAAATACACAACAGAGCCTAATGATGAAAATATACATGACATCAGGGTATCAATTAGACGCCTAGAGGCAATATACAGAGTACTTCCAAAGAGTGTCAGGAAGCAAGGTGATATTAGCGAATACGTAAAACAAGCAAAACAACTTTTCAAAGTTAACGCAGAGATAAGAGATTTTGACATAATTTGTAGCAACATGGAGTCAAAGTATACAGATAAAACCACAGATCTGGTTTTAGGTCTAAAGACTTCAAGAGTAGAACATATCAAAAATGCCAATAAATTGGCTCTCAAGATATCCCTGGCAAATAGACCTAAAATTTGCAAATCGGATTTAAGAAAATCAAAGCTAGAAAAGAGATACCTCAAGGTTTTAGATGAAATCATGCTGGACATACAGAAAAATGCAATAATTGCACTGGGAGATGAGAAGAAAATTGATGAACTCCACATGCTTAGAAAAGACTTTAAAAGATTACGATATTCGTTGGAGATTGCATCAGACAAAAAAATGACTGCAGGCATACTCAAAGATTTAAAAAATATTCAGGACATACTTGGTGAAATTCACGATAGTGACATAATCATAAACCATCTTAGAAATACTAAACAAAAGTCATACACAGACATCATAGAAGCAGAAGTTTTGGAGAGAGTCAAGAAATACAACACATTTGTAACTACTTTTAAAAAAGAACTAAAGGTGGATAATTTTGTACTACAGTTCCAACATTGAATTTTGTGAACTGCCTGGATATGGACGAATTGAAAGAATCACTTTGACATCAAATACAATTTCAAATTTTTTCAACGTATCCTTGAGTAACAAAGTCTGAGTAGATCTTGATGGAGTAATAACAAATTCTATTATTTTCTTGCCGTGTAGTTTTATTTCGACCTTTGATTTGGTTCTTTCAAGAATCTTTCTCAAGGTAATCAGTATTGATATCTTCCTCATCGATGCCTTATCTTGTTGAGACAGAATTGTTTTATATCTAGAAAATAACCAATCTGCCGTCTTGGTATGTTTTGTATGTACCAGAGAAAGTCCCAATACCAGATGATCGTTATGATCAAGCGGTATATCTTCATCCATAATTGAATAAAATACACTTTGAGGATTACTAAATGATGATTTTGCCGATGCATTTTTTTCAGCATAGTCAAGTATTTTTCGTTCTCTCTTAGAAATGACGTTGACAGAATACAGACTGTTAAGAAAATTTTCTTTTTCCGGGCTTGTTTTACGCTGCTGCTCATCAAGACCTATAGTTTTTCGAATTTGTTCTGCAGTGATATTACCATCATGATATGTTTTTGGATCTTCGAGAAATATTGAAAGTGCTCCTTCTCTTAGTCCATGATTGCTTACATATAGATTTGAAAAATCATATTTTTCCATCAATGTATTAATCACACAAGATCCTGCAACAATTGTTTCTGATCTACTGGAACCTATTACAGATATTTTGGAGATATCATTAGACTTCATCTTGGACAGTTTGCCAACTGTAGAATCAAGAGATTTATGACTAATTTTGTAATTATGTGTCTTATCAAGAGGATATTTTGAGAGTCTTTGTTCATATCTTGCCAATGCACGTAGTGTACCTCCAACACCCACAAGCTTGACATCATTACTCAGACCCAGGTCTTTTTTATTTGGAAGAAGGCTCCAGACATATCGTTTTAGGTTTTTGAGATTCTTGTCAGTAAGTTTTCCTTGTCTCCCATCAAATTGGTGTGTAAGTCTTAGAGATCCTAGAGGTAAAGAGATTACTTTTCTTATCTTGAATCGTTCTGCGTGAACAATCTCAAGACTTCCTCCTCCAATATCAAAGAATAACGCATCAGGAATACGCAGTGATTTTATTGCACCAACATAAGAATACAGTGCTTCTTCTCGCTCAGATAAAACTTTGAAATTAAATCCAGATTCTTTTGAAACAGAATTAAGAAAATCATCTTTGTTACTTGCTTCTCGAACTGCGCTGGTAGCAATAGGCAAGACGGATTTTATTGGATTCAATTGGATTATTTCTCGAAAAACTTTTAGTGTTTCAATTGCTCGTTCCATGGGTTTTTTTCCTAGTTGTCCTCTTTCATCAAGCCCTTCTCCTAATCGTACTTTGATTCCTTCCTGTTGATAGATATCAAATGAATCATCGTCTTTTACGTTATAGATAACTAATTTTGCAGAGTTAAAGCCTAGATCTATTACAGATATTTTCAGCTAAACATTACCCACATTGATACTAACATGTTACTATTAATCTAGTTCTGATTTACATTTTTTTACTAAATGAAAAATATAGAAAACGTAGACCTATACAATTTTTTTTAGGTGTTTTGGAGTAAGAAGCCATCTTAATTCCCCCTTAATTTTAGGAAGTGTAGATATCACACGTATCCTTGCCATACCAGCCTTCTTGAGGTTTATTCTGCAAAGATTGAGATATTGCTTCACTTATCATTTCGCTCAGATATGGCTCATGTCCTACCACAAGTACTACAGAGTCTTGTTTCAATGTAGACAAGACAGAGTAAAACTCTAGTCGATTACCTTCAGGTTTTAGAGAAATGATTTCTTCAATTTTGCCTTTGTATTTTAGAGATTTTGTTACAATCTCAGCTGTTTGCTTGGCTCGCAAAAGAGGACTGGTAAATACGCTATCTAGTTTTATTCCCAAAGATTTTAGGCCATTTGACAGATCGGCAATCTCTTGCTGACCTTCTGAGGTAAGTGATCTTTTAGAATCTCCAGGAGATAGAGAGTGCCTTCCAGCTTCACCATGACGCAGTATTAACAAATCCATTGACCAGTCATCAATTTTTCACATATTTATGAGTTAGAGAAAATACCATTGCACTTGCCATTAATCAGATTTGAATCAGTCAGATATGTAAAAATCGACCATGATTTATTATGTTTCATAGAGATACAATTACTATATAGATTACAGTCATTACTTCATACCAATTCTACAAAATCAATGTCAAGTGAAAGAATGTGGCAACATCGGTAAAACCTAAAATTGCCTCACACCGCAGTGATTCGAGTATGAGATCAGAGACTAGAGGCAAACTCATCATAGTAGAAGGAATAGACGGTTCAGGAAAATCAACTCAAATTCATCTTTTAGAAAAATGGCTTGCATACAAAGGTGTCAGTGTTTTCAAATCAGAATGGAATTCTTCAGAGATGGTAAAGGAGATCACCTCCAAGGGAAAGAAGAAGGGATTACTAACTCCAACCACTTTTAGCTTGTTGCATGCTACGGATTTTGCTGACAGATATGAGAGAAACATTTCTCCGTTACTAAGAGCAGGTCACTTTGTTCTAGCAGATAGATATGTGTATACCGCGTTTGCAAGAGACATTGTTAGAGGTTGCAATCCAGAGTGGGTCAAGAAGGTTTACGATTTTGCAATAAAACCCGATGTTGCATTTTACTTTAANAGACCCAAGCTAAAGTATTATGAAGCTGGCATGGATATGAATTTGAGTAATGATCAATATGAAAGCTATAGGATTTTCCAGGGAAGAATAATTGAGCAATATGACTCGCTTGCGCAAAGTGAAGGATTCACTGTAATAGATGGTACGGCAAATATTGAAGAGCAGCAAAACATTGTAAGAAAAAAGATCCTGCCACTTTTAGAAGGCTACCAAACAAACAAGACAAGGACTAGGAGATAAGAAATGGCACGGACAAAATACAAAGATCTTGGAAAGAGAACAGTAGAGTTCTATGGTCAAGGCATAAAGAACTTGCAGGACATAGAAATCAAGGGCAGACTAATCGTAATAGAAGGCCCAGATGCATCAGGACGTAGTACACAGATCCAAGAGATTACCACAAGGTTAGAGGCAGATGGTCATGCTGTACTCAATACAGGCCTTAAGAGATCTGAACTTGTCGGCAGAGGAATATTGGAGGCAAAAAGAGACTATAACCTTGGTAGAAAGACCTTGGCATTATACTATGCAGCAGACTTTGCAGACCAATTCGAATACAAGATAATACCTGCATTACAGGCAGGATATATCGTACTTGCAGACAGATACATCTACACACTCATAGCAAGAAATCTGGTCAGAGGATTAGATAGAACATGGTGCCACAATTTGTACGGATTTGCCATAAAACCTGATATTGTATTTTACCTGGATGTAGAACCGTCAGTTCTAATACATAGGGTATTTCAGAAAAATTCCACGTTAGACCATTATGAATCTGGAGCAGACATTGGCCTATCAGAAGATATGTACGAGTCATTTTTGATTTATCAAAAAAGGATCTCGCAAGAATTTCATGCAATGCAGAAAAAATATGGTTTGATACCAATCAATGGAAATAGAACAATGCCAGAAATACATAATGACTTACAGAAAAGAATAGACACTTTTCTTCAACGCATAGACCATCAGTAAGAAGACAAAATTTCAGCGTACAATAACTAATTTTGAAGAAACAAATCAGATGTTATCAAACTGGCTCATGTGGTGATGTATCATTTTTGATTTCTATTGCATTTTTTGTAGGTTTGACAGGTTTCACTCGCACTAGACTGGTATAGACTGCTTTTCCTTTTGAAATTGGAACTAGAACTTTTTTTAATTGTTTTAGATGAATACTTTTTTCATGTATTTTTTTAGCAGCCTTGTCGGTAAAAGACATCACATGCACAAACATAGTACGATCGTTTTCATCCTGAAACACGTTATACTCTGTTGTTCCAGGTTCCGTCTTTTTCACCTGTTCCACATATTCTGATATAGCACTAGTTGCTTTGGCAAGTTTTTTCTTTTTTATTTTGTATTGTACCACAATTGTGATTGGATCCAATGTCATACTAGTAAGTGCAAATAGTAAATCGATGGATAAAAACTTGATCGCCTCAATAATTGAGAGTCCATAAAGCGATTAAAGAAGCAAATTACATACATCTTATTTCTATATAGGAACCATAAACAATAACAGTCTATACGGCGTAGCCTTTTGAATCTCTAAGCATATCTTCTAGTCATGTCGATAACATATGACGGCTATTTCAGATTTGATATTTTATGTGGTGATATTTCTAATTTAGATGAGGATATCGAACTGGTTGCAGTCTTAAACCACAAAGGAAGAGCCATAGAAACCAAAGCAAGAGAAGAAGGCATAGACAAATCTCTGACTCTACAAAAAAGAGAGATGTTTTTCATGCAGTCGGTTCTACAAACCTCAATGAACAGAGACCATGATGATGAGTTTGGTAAAGTAAAAAGCTCTATTCTTGAAAGGGAGAGATTTACAACCTTATCATTTGAATTTTCCAATTATGTCATTTTGGTAGTTTCAAGACCTAGTCTGGATCCAATTCAACTCAAAAACAGCATCGTAGAGAAGATTAACGGTATCAAGAAAATAGGACTAGCACAATAAAAAATTCTAGATTGCACACATGGAAATAGGTTATTTTCGTGTAGAGCATCAATTGAAAACTATTGTAGATTTGACATGACAAGTACACAAACATTTCAAATCTTCACATTTTATTTCATCAGTATCAAATTCTGAATCGTTTCCATGTTTGTGTTCCAATGAAATTTTGTGCTCGCAGATATAACAAATCATCATTTGTTACCATCTCCAATAATGAAGATCATTGATAAACAAAACGTAAATGAAAATCATATTCATATTGTATATCATAGGGTATCGTAAAAGAAAAGAAGAGAGGGAGTTTATTGTTTTACGCCAGTGTTAGGATCAAGGAACAGTTTGTCCACACCACCATGTTTGAAGTCAAACATGTTGTCAAGTGAACCTGCCTTTTTGTCAAAGGATTGTGGGTCTGGTATCGGTCCGAGGTTCCAATTGTCCTCAATGAATTTCAGTATTGAGGATTGATCAGTCACTGAATGGTCTACAAAGTTCTCCTTTGCATATGGAGATATTACCATCAATGGCAATCTTGGGCCATAACCACATCTGTCCTGATAAGCACCTGGTTTTGTAGTTCCGCAACCAACATCCTGTGCAGGATCATTTGATTGGTTGAGAATTGTCGGCATCACATGATCATACCATCCATCTGAATCATCATATGAGATGATTACTGCAGTGTTCTTCCACTCATCAGTTTTTTGGAGCTTGTTGATAGTGTCAACAATGAAATGCTGTTCATCTATAGGATCAGAGTAACCAGCATGTCCATCTTGATACTTTGCTGCTTTGAGGTAGCTTACTGCTGGCATTTTACCGGCATCTACAGCTGCCCAAAAGTCTGAAAGATCATACTGATGGTTTGCTTGACCATTGTGTCCTATTTCATCAACTGATAGAGGAGGAAGGTGATGTTGATTTGCAGTAGATGCATAGTACTCAAATGGCTCGTGGTGTGCACTATAGTCAGTTACATTAGCGCCACCTACATTCAGATGCGATGATTTGCATTTTGCCTTGTGTGCTGGATTGCCATCCCATGGTGTGCTTGGTTTGAACCCACCTTGGAACCATCCCCAAGTAACGCCTTTAGCATTTAGAAGATCACCTACGTTCTTTCCACCCATAGCTGTTGGTGCAAAGCTTGAGCAATCATCAAATGCGCCATCTGGGTCTCCAATTATGGTGTGATGTGTCACAGTATCAGGAACATCAGATGTTGTAACATTGCCTGTTTCACCTGATACTAGGTTCAACATTCCTGGAGTTGACGGACCAAATGTGGTGTCAAAGGAATTGTCACTCATAGCATAATGCTGTGCATAATTCCACAATGCTGTTACTGTGTTTCCATCATAGTAACCCATAACAGTGCTGCCATCAGGATTGCAACCAGGACCAACGTTTGAGACTGTTTCTACAAACTTGTCAACCAGTCCGCCATCATAGGCCTTTTGTTCTGGTTGATAGTCATGGTCTTCATCACATGTTATTATCTGTGATAAGGTATTGTCCAATCTGAATGGTTGTTTGGAATTAGGATTGTTGTCAATGAGTGCCTGTGTCAACCCATTTGCAGAGGGAGTATCCTTTGATGCCTTGAATTGAGGTTCACCAGTTGGATTTGCTGCATTTGGATATGTTGCAAAATAATGATCATATGATACATTTTCTTGGAATATGACCACTACGTGTTTTATTGGAGTGCTAGTAGATGGCGATTCTGATGCAAAGCTTGTAGAGCTCAGCAAAAGAGATGCAATCATTAGTGCCGCAATTGTTGTTGTCAGAATTTTCGTCATTGAGACGCAGATTCTTTTTGTTCAATATCTCCATGTCCCAAATAGATTTGGTTGTACTACTTGAGAAACAGGGACAAAATAAAGAAATTGTATATGTACTCGATCTCATTGATCGCTTAAGAGATTACATAGTGGTCAATGTAGGTACGTAGTGATCAACAAAAATATAGTAAATATTTAGATAAAATAAGAACACTCTGTAATTCGGTCTACAGAGATTCTTTACATGTCAACTTATGGATTTTTGTAGACCCTCCCCGCAATTAAGAGTTTAATTGTTTTTAGCTTACAATACACAAAGATAGAATTGACAATTTGTGCAGTAGATTATTTTATGATCTGATTCGATTCTTTTTGTTTTATTATCTTTCCAAGAGTAATGGTATCAAGAGTAGAGCGAATCTTGCCCTCTTTGATTTTGTTGTTCCATTCTTTTACTTTGGCAAATTTTTCTCCATCGCCTATTATTTTTGTAGCCAAAACAGGATTGTTTGACCACCAAGAGATTGCAGTCTGGACTACATATTGCAGATCATTGTCTGAGACAATTGGCCAGTGTTGACTCAATGTATTCTCAAGTGGAAGATCAAGAAGACCCAGTCGTTTTTTATCATAAACAATATCTCTGCAAATCGGGATGGATCCTCAAGTGCAGATATAGAAATTTTAACCATAGTTCCATCTTGAGTACTTTTGTCATTATCTACAAAAGTTATCTTCACCAATCCACGGGTACCAGATATAGTGAGACCGTCTTTTTCAGTCTCGATTTTACCACCCATTTCCTTTAGGATATCCAACATCACCTGCAAGCGCTCTTTTTGCATAGTTTCAATCAGTATTGGTGTATCTGATTTTTTATCCAAGAGTGAAGTTATGGTATCAGAAGATTTTGTCAGATCAATCTTGATACAGCCTAGAACCGTCTTTACCAATTCAAAATCATCGTTTTCAAATATCATGGTTTCAGGCATTCTCTTGTCTGTAGTTGCCAGTCTTCGCAAGACATTGAAAATTTCATCAGGAAGATTTGGTAATTGGTCATATCCAACAAAACCATGTTTGTTCTCACCATCAGATTTCCAAATAGCTGTTATTGGTTCAGCGATTGTAGAACGATATTGTACACAGCACGTTTTTCCATAGGTGCAAGCATTGGAGTATCAGTGTTTAGGTAAGTGCGAAAATATGTAGTACCTTCAAAACTAGAACACTTCAGTACATTTCCCATATTGACTTGGGCAACGAATTTTTCTTTTTTGGTATCAACTTGTATNAAGCATAGGAGTATCAGTGTTTAGGTAAGTGCGAAAATATTCAGTGCCTTCAAAACTCGAACACTTGAGAACATTTCCCATATTGACTTTGGCAAAGAATTTTTCTTTTTTTGTATCAACTTGTAGAGGTATCCAGTCTCGTGATTTTGGATCAAACTCTTCCCATGATTTCTTTGCTTGGTAGTTCAACTTGTTCTCGGTCTCCCAATTTTCTTACCTCTGGCTTGTAGAGTCGGGTTATGACTTTGACATGATCCTCTAGCGTATGTATTGTAACATTGACTCCCCACAGCGAATCAAGAAATTCTTTGCGTTTTTCAGAATCAACAACTATGGTCCAACGCTTGTCAACTGNAGTTCAACTTGTTCTCGGTCTCCCAATTTTCGTACTTCGGGCTTGTAGAGTCTGGTTATGACCTTGACATGATCCTCTAANGTCCAACGCTTGTCAACTGAACGTGGTCTTATCTCAAGCCGGTTTAGGATCTTGTCTAGTCGGGATTTTTGAGAAAATTGTAATGGAACGATTTTTGTAAACGTATTCTTGTAGGTTTCGCAAAGATTAGGTCTTCCTCTCTGAAAACAAACATCACAGAATTCAAGCGGTTCCAAATTGATATCTGTTCACTATCTCACAACCGGCATTATAATAGGTATGAAAGTAGGCAGGACCTGGCTAATTACCCATAGAAATAACCGTTAACCATGTTACTGAACATGGTTGCGCAATTCATTATAAACAAAAATACGTAGTATATCACATGAACAGAAAATGCAGCATGATTGCAGCATATATCATGATGTTAATAGTTCCATTTTCTGGAGACATATTCTCTGCAGCAGCACAGATGACAGTAAAGACAGTAGTTCCAATCATCGCAGGCTAGGATTAGAACTTGATTATAAAATAAATTAAAATAATTGTTCCTAGAGATAATCTAAAATTTTATTCTCTTCTTAATGCAACCATAGGAGATAATTTGGATGCTTTCCATGCAGGATACATTCCAGCTATAACACTTAACGTGAAAGAAAGAACCCAGACCTTAATCAAATCCATCAGAGCAAAAATTGGCGGTATGTGGATAGATGCTCCACCTCCTCCACCTCCGCCCATAGGAGAAGATGTAGTAACCATACTCATTATGTAACCCCCACCAATTCCTATGAACATTCCCAATGTGGCACCAATANAATTTAGATGCTTTCCATGCAGGATACATTCCAGCTATAATACTTAACACAAGAGAAAGTAGCCAGACCTTAATCAAATCCATCAGAGCAAAAATGGGCGGTATGTGTACAGATTGACCACCTCCTCCGCCCATAGGTGTAGTTGTAGTAACAATACTCATTATGTAACCGCCACCAATGCCGATGATTACTCCCAATGAGGCGCCTATTATTCCAATCAAGCTAGCTTCCACTATGAATAGTGCAAGAATAGTAGTATTCTGTGCACCTATCGCTTTCATGGTTCCTATTTCTCTGATTCGTTCGGTAACAGAGTTGTATAACGTAGTAACAATACCAACTGCTCCTACAACAAGCGCAATAATTCCAACCATTAGAATAAAGGCAGCATTGCCACTTGCAGCTTGCTGTCTTACTGCCATGATCGCTTTAGGAGTTGTAGCACCAAGAGTTTTACCAAACATGCCAGTTATTTCCTGCTGTACAGTATCAACATCATCAGGAGTAGTAGCGGCCACTATTACTTGATCATACCTATTTTGCTTGTGTAACAATTCATTGCCCGCATCAAGATTTATGATAATTGAACGATCTATCATTGTATTACCAGACGGTTTCAGTATTCCGGAAACTACAAAATTCTTTACTACAGTTGTTTGCTTTCCGCTTGAATCCGTATAACTTGATGTGGCTTTGATTGTTTGACCAAGTACAACAAAAGCACTATCGGCTCCAGGTGGATTTACTATGGTATCTCCCACTAATGCAGATGCCCGATCGTTTGCATTTATGGTAGAACCGTCAACATACTCTAGATTAGGTAGTTCTACAGTCAATTTTGATGGGTCAAGTGCAACAATTGAGGCTCTCTGAGTGTTTCCCTGTGAATTCATTTGTACTGAACCAGTATATTCAGGTATTACATCAGATATGTTTGGAAGGCTCCTTATTTTCTGTAGAATGACATCATTAATTATCAAAGAATTACTTGATGATGAAGCAAATGAACTAAGAGAANTGCAGATGATCGATCACCTGGGTTTATGGTAGAACCATCTACATATTCAAGATTAGGTAACTCTACAGTTAATTTTGATGGATCAATTGCAGTGATTGATGCACGCTGAGTGTTTCCCTGTGAATCTATTGATACTGAACCACTGTATTGAGGTATAACATCTGAGATGTTTGGGAGACTCTTGATTTTTTGTAGAATTATATCATTGATTATCAAAGCATTGCCAGCAGATGCATCTCGAAATCCACGCTGTCCGCTACTTACAAAGATAACATTAGCCGCTAAAGTATTGAATTGTTTTTCCAAAAATGCAGCCTGACCTGCACTCAGACCATTTAACACAACAACNTCTGTAGAATGACATCATTAATTATCAAAGAATTACTTGAGGAACTTGCAAATGAGCTAAGAGAACGTTGCCCACTACCTACAAAAATAACATTGGCCGCTAATGTGTTAANACATCATTAATTATCAAAGAATTACTTGATGAACTTGCAAATGAGCTAAGGGAGCGTTGTCCACTACCTACAAAAAGAACATTTGCTGCCAGGGTGTTAAACTGTTTTTCTAAAAATGCTGCCTGACCTGCACTCAGACCATTTAATACAACAACAAGACTGCATCCAAGTACAACCATAAGTATGGTAAGTAGTGTTCTGACTTTTCTATCAACTAGTGCTTCAAACGACAGTGAAAAAAGATCTTTAGGATTCATTTTCTTTCTTTTTTGCACCATCAAATATTGACACAATGTCTGTATCTCCTTGTGTTAGCATGGCTAGTTTTTTCTTTGATCTTTTCTTTTTTATTACAAATACAATTGCTACTGCTGCTGCAATTGGGATTCCAACAAGTACTGGCAGAGGCAGAGGAAGCTGATCAAGTATGGATTCATCTTGAGGTGCAGTAGTAGATTGCTGGCTTCTAGCAAGAAAGACTGTCCCATTTAATACC